>DATNQC010000252.1:0-3531 GCA_036702885.1 Oculatellaceae cyanobacterium
GGCCAAGCGTGGTGGCATCAGGACCGTTAGATGACGACATCGGGAAGCGTGTCGGCGGACGCCGGAATCCAGAGTGAGGAATCAGGAACCTATAGGATCTGTTTGCAATGGCCAGACCAACCAAGCCCAAGGATTTGAAACCAAAGACGGATAGTGAGGGCGCCCCCGTTCCGGGTGGCGCAGCGGCTGCCCCAAGTGGCAGTGGTTTTGATCTCAAGTTTATTATTGCCTTGGCCGTCGTTGCGCTGATTTCGATTGCGGGTACTGCCGGCTCCACCTATTTCATTACGATGCAGCTTGCGGATGTGACCAAAAAAGTGGCCTCAGGCGCGCATGGTAGTGAAGCGGAAAATCCCCATGAATCCACCCAGGCAATTGGCATGAACCTGGAACTGGATGAGTTCATGGTGAACTTGAGGCCGGATCCCAAGCTGGAAGGCACACAGTACTTGAAAGCCAAGATTGCATTGAGCATCCGGGTGCCGGAAGCAGAAGACTGTTACGCCAAAAAGCATGCGATGCGCTTCCCCTTGCCGGATGGTGCGATTGTCGGCGCGGCTGCGCCCATTGAGCGGGAGATGCTGGCAAGCGGCGGCGGTGGCGGCGTCACATGTGAGCAGCTCTTCAAGGACAACATGGGCAAATATGTGCCTACCATCCGGGATGTGATTAATGCTTCCCTGATGAAGTGCACCGCCAGCACCCTGGCCAGCCTGGAAGGCCAAGAAGCCCTGAAGGATGAAATCAAGGGGCAGCTCAACCAGTTGATGGGGCCGAATTACAGCGTGCTTCGCGTCAACTTCCAGGACTTCATCATTCAACGATAAGCTTTTTCTCTTGTTCATCAGAAATCCGATAGAGGTGACATGCTCTCGCAAGAAGAAATCGATAGCCTGCTTTCCTCCCTCTCTGTAGGGCTGGATCAACCTCCTTCGGATGATTTGGCGCGAGAAGGAGGCAATGGCGATCCGGCGATTACGCATGAAAAGCGCAGCTACAAGCTGTACAACTTCCGTCGCCCGGATAAATTCTCCAAAGACCACCTGCGGGCCTTGCAAACCATCCACGAAAGTTTTGCGCGGCAGTTAGGCATGGTGATGACCGCTTATTTGCGGATGACGGTGGAAATCGACGTGGTTTCCGTCGATCAGCTCACCTATGACGAGTTTGTTCGTTCCATGCCAAGCCCCATGACCGTTAGTATTCTGGAACTGGACCCGCTGCCCGGCCAGGTGTTGATGGGCTACGGGCATGAGGTGACCTCCAGCGTGATTGATCGCATGCTGGGCGGCCCAGGATTGGCGGAGGCCAAGGCGCGTGAATTGACCGACATTGAGCAATCGCTTATCCGGCGGGTGATTGACCGGGCCATAGTCTCGCTGGAAGAAGCCTGGCGTTCTGTGATGAACGTCAATGTCACGATGGTCGGGATGGAAGAGAGCTACGCGCTGATTCAGGTGGCGACCCCGGGTGAAATCGTGGCGCTGATTACGTTTGAAGTTAATTTGGGCAACCGGAACTCCGGACTGATCAGCCTGTGCTTCCCTTATCCCGTGTTGGAAGGAGTGGTCAGCCAGTTGAGCGCCCAGCATATTTTCCACCGCCAGCAATCCCATATTCCACTGGAAGAACAGGAAAAAATTCTCAAAAAGCTGAATTACGCCAAAATCCCCATTCAGGTCCTGCTGGGTGGCACCACCATTCGCGTTGGAGATTTACTGGACTTGTCCGTGGGTGATGTGATTCGCCTGGATCGCCTGGCGGTCCAGGACTTGCTGGTCAATGTGAACAAACGGCCCAAATTCTACTGCCGGGCCGGTACATTGAAAGACAAGCTTGCCGTATACATCAGCGACACCATTGAGAACGAAGAAGCGATAGAAGGATTTGGACTCCCATGAGTACTGAAGGGTTGAACGAGGAAAGTCTGTTATCCGGCGGCGAATTGACCCGGGAGGAACTGGATGCCGTCAGTGAGCTGAGCAATATTAGCATGGGAGCGGCTGGCTCCTCGCTGTCTCTCATCCTGGGAACGCCTGTTGATGTGTCTTCTTCCGAAACCCAGGAAGCTCCCAACCTGTCGACATGGGGGGAGCCGTTTGCCGGCGAGGGTAAAACGCTTGTTAAAGTTCAATATACCAGCGGCTTTGAAGGCACTTCCCTGTTTGTTCTGAAAAACAGCGACGCCCAACTGCTGCTTGCCAAAGTTTTGGGGACAGAACCCGATGCCACTGCTGAAATCTCGGCAGGGGATCTGGCTGAGCTGATGAACCAGCTCCTCAATGCGGCTGCGACCAGTCTGGCCTCTGTCATTCACGAGCCGGTGGAAATTGGTCCCCCGGAAGTGGCGCCCTATTCTGATGAGGCGTTGAGACAAGCCATGCCGCAACTGGCTACTCAGCCGTTGGTCACCCATACGGTCCAGTTTGGCATTGCCGAGGCCTCAACCATTACGTTGCTAGAGATCAAATCCGTGTCGGAAACCAGAACCCAGGTTGGAAAACTGCTGTCGGAAACCAGAGCCGCCGCAGGCGCTTTTTCGCAGGATGAAGCAGCTGTTGCGCAGCCGGTGGGTGTTGGCGCGGCTCAAGGTGGCGCGCACAATATTGATCCGGTGACGGTCCGCCCGGTGCAATTCAGTGCGTTCGATAACCAGCCCAGCGTTTTTGGGGAAGAGAACAAAAACCTGGAACTGGTGATGGATATCACCCTGAACCTCACCGTTGAACTGGGCCGTACGGAACTTTCCATCAAGGAGGTGCTGGAGTTGACGCGAGGCTCCGTGATTGAGCTGGACCGCGTGGCTGGCGAGCCGGTGGACCTGATGGCCAACGGCAAACTAATTGCGAAAGGTGAAGTCGTTGTTATTGAAGACAACTTCGGACTTCGCATTACCAGTATTGTATCCCCGGCGGAACGTCTCCGCGGCTTGTCCTAGGCCGAGGTAGAGTCTACCAATGGACTTTCCAGCTCGAAAATGGGCTGATATTGCCTAGTGGTGATGTCCGTTCGGACCGTGGGGATGACCGTGCAGAATTTCTTCTTCGGATGCGCCGCGTACACCGACGATTTCAACGTCAAAGTGGAGCGTTTGTCCAGCCAGCGGGTGATTGGCGTCCATTAAAACGTGTTCGCCTTGTAGGTGAACAATGGTGGCCATCATGACGCCTTGATCGGACTGGATTTGGACCATCATGCCCGGTTGAGGGACTTGTCCGCCAAATTGGGCCAGCGGCAAGGTGAATTGCAGGTCGGCGTTGCGTTCGCCGTAGCCGTCTTGCGGTTGGACGACAACCTGTTTTTTGTCGCCGGGTTTCAGGCCTTCCAGAGCCCGCTCCAAGCCGGGAATAATATTGTTGTAGCCTTGCAGATATTCCAGAGGCTCTCCCTCCGAAGAATCCAGGACTTTACCGGCGGCGTCGGTCAAAATGTAATTCATGGATACGACTTTACCGCTGGTAATCATTTCGGTTGCCATGGGAAGGCCTCCTCTGCTGCCTTTACGAAGCCCCTAGCCTACCAGCCTTAGGG
>DATNQC010000255.1:0-3100 GCA_036702885.1 Oculatellaceae cyanobacterium
ATGCAAAGCAAGCAGGCGTTAGCATGGGTCAAAGCGCGCCAGCTGCTGCGCAATTTATTTATGCCTTGGAAACTGGTCACGCCGTTCACTTAGCGTCAAAGGCCATTCAATCCGCTCGGCAGTTAGAGCGAATCCTGATTAATATTCCGGAGGCGCGCGTGTTTGTGCCTACGGAAACCAACGTTGTTCTGATGAGTTTGCCAGTGCCCATCTTGAAAAAGCTTCGAAAGAAATACAAATTGATGGTTTTCCCTGGTAAAGATCCTGAATACCCCGAAAATCGACTGGTCCGGTTTATGACCAGCGCCTCAACCAGACAGGCGGATCTGGAGCAGCTCCAAAAGGATATTAACCAGATCGTTTTGAATACACCCCTCAAAAAAAGAAGTTATCCCCGGATTTAAGTGTGGCCAGTGTTTTGGAACCCCTGTTTCTCAACAGGTGGGTGTCCTCCGTGGCAATCGAGGTTTCCAACTGACGTGCAGGGCACGGTTGGTATACTGTGACGCCAACGAGTGGTCAGGACTCCCAATTATGGCTTGTAGAGTCAAAACATCTATGGCCACATCCAGGGATGGAAAACATTATTGCAAATGGAACTGACATCGACAAGCATGTTGACATAAAGTCATCCAAGCCCATTATTTTGCAGGAGGGCTCTTGTTTGCCGGGCAATGGCGCGCTCTTTGAGGATTCGCCTCAACATCCGTTCGGATTGCGGGCGTAACGGGGAATTGAGGAGCTGGTTCATTAATAAAATCGCCTGTTGAAGAGGTTTAGCGGTGTTCAGGCTTTGTGGGAATAGCTCAGGGTGTTCCGGCATGCACTCTCTCCGATTTGATATAGCTCATCATGAACAATTCCACGGGTTCTGCCATCCAACGAGAGGTCTATACCGGATGGACATAGCACAAAAAAAACTTGAGCCTCTTTTATAGGAACGGTTGGCGATACGATACAATATCCAGACAGGGTTCGATGCCATGTCACCACTATATTTCCAGAATTATCCGTTAAGGGGATGTTTTGGGGCGACCGATAGCGGTCAGTCGCTGCGTCAGCCTGCATTAGGCGATGCATCTTCTCCCGTGGACTCCGGAAAGGAGCCTGAAAAATCGCCTGCCACTGAGCATTCTGACAAAGATTCGCTTAAACTGTCTGAGAAACGGAAAGATCCTATTGAACAATCCTTCTCTCCCTTTATTCGGTTGCCTTCTCCTGCACCGGTGCCGAGTAAGTGGCAGTTTTTCTGGTCTGAGCTGAAAGCTAACTACCAGCCAACGCTTGAAGAAGGGGAAGCGCAGTATAAGGAGGCCCTTCGCAAGGATGAGCATACCCTGATGAAAGCCGTCGGAATAGCGACAGTCACAGCGGCCAGCCTGACTGTCTTTCGGCGTTTACGGCGGACCGGAGTGTTTCTACTGCTGATGGCGCTGCTTGGAAAGCCGATTATGGTTGCGACACAGGCCTTTCCTAAAATGAGTGAAGCCTATGAAGAGGTGAAGCGGGGAAATCCAAACAAAGGACGGGCGCAGTTCCGTGAAGCTCTGGATGAAAGCGTCTACACCATTTTCAAGGACTTTTTTAAACCAGTCTCCTACGGAGTGCTTTTGGCATACGCGCTGGAATTGCCTTTTGTGTTTCGGAATGAGGGGGCGGGCATTCGGCATCAGATTATCCGGAAAGTTGCAGACGTACTGCGTATCAAGCGGGATGCCAAGCCCATCGTTTGGCTACATGAAAAGATGAAGCCTTCTGTCTACTGGGGAGATCGGCAAGCCAACCGTCTCCGGAAGAAAGCCCCGCTGATTGACTGGATTGAGGACCCGAAACATCCGGATAATCTTCCGTTGAGGATCAAAATTGCTGCCGAACGCGCTCAGCGCGAAGTGAGGACGTTACGGGTCAAAACAGCCTTGATGGCAAGTAAAAGGGCATGAATGTCCTCCGGCTTGGTGTAGTAGCCGATGCTCGCCCTTACGGTCCCGCCGGTGCCAATCGTGCCGATGGCCTCATGCGCCATGGGTGCGCAGTGATACCCTGCGCGAAGGGCAATGCCATGCTCGTCAAACAGGATTTCTCCCGCTTCTTTGGGGGGAAAGCCTTTGATATTGAAGGAAACGACGGGTGTTTTGTCGTGGATACGGTTATGGCCGTATACCGTGACCTCTGGAATTTCCAAAAGTCCTTTCAATAGGCTGGCTAGCAATTCGGTTTCGTGCTGATGAATCCGGCTGAGTCCCGTTTCCTGAACCCAACGCGCGCCTTCGGCCATGGCCAGGATTTGAGGGAGGGGGATGGTGCCGACTTCAAAGCCATCGGGGGCCTGAGCGCGCATGTCGTGCTTGCCGGAATCGTTCCCGGTGCCCCCTTCCATGAAGGTATTGAGCGGAACATCCTTGCCGATATATAACGCGCCGACACCAGGCGGGCCGTATAACGATTTATGCCCTGGCACGGCCAGAAGGTCGATGTGGTATGCCTGAACATCCACCGGTAGCACGCCTGCGGATTGGGCGGCATCCACCAGATAGAATTTGCCGGCCTGCTTTGCCAACTTGCCGATTTGCGCAATCGGCAGGACGGAGCCAATGACGTTGCTGGCATGTGTGGTGGCAACCAGCCGAATGTTGGGCTTGGTTTGCAGCAGCGCTTCATAAGCGGCCAGGTCAAACGGGTTTTCATTGGTGTAAGGCACCACAAAAAATTCCACCCCTTTTTCTCTGGCGACTTTGCGGATGGGACGGGATAAAGCGTGGTGCTCCACGGCGCTCAGGATGACGCCGTCGCCCGACTGCCAGGGAAAAGCCTGGATGGCCAGGTTTAATGCGTGTGTGCAGCCGCTGGTAAAGCTGATTTGTTCTGGCTCCTGGATGTTAAAAAGCTGAGCTAGCGTCTCGCGGGCGCTTTGCAGTTGGTTACCGCCTAGGCGAGCGGCTTTGGCGGTTCCCCGTTTTGGGCTGAACAAGTTGCGAAAAGATTGATCCAGCGTCCGGTAAACGGATTCCGGCTTGGGCCAGCTTGTGGCTGCGTTATCCAGATAATGCATAAACGGCTCCTATAGGCCGGGATCGAGGAATTGGTAAGGTAACTTCTGACA
>DATNQC010000256.1:0-4286 GCA_036702885.1 Oculatellaceae cyanobacterium
GAGGAATGGAGTCCCACAACGCCTGGGGTTCTTCATTGGGCGTGTGCTGGAAGAGCGTGCAGCCGGGCTGTAAGCCAACCAGCGGGTTGCCCATATTCCAGGTGTTGGGGTCCATCAAAGGCACGAACTCGACCTGGATCAGTTCGCTGTGCGTGCCGATACGACCTTCTTTTGTGGTGGTCAGATATGTATTGGTCGGCAGACCTTTCTTTTCGGAACCGTACTTCGGCGATGCCTGCACCTTGAAGCCGAAAATATCGCCCAAGCAGGTGGCAATAATCTTGTTCGTGGTGACGGAGCCATAACCACCCACCGAATGGCCCCGGATCGAGAACGAGCCAGCCGGACGCACATCCGGCTCCTCTTTCACTTCCAGCGCCGTCGGGTGATCGATGCCAAGGCTGAAGAAGCGCTTACCAACTCCATTCGGAAGCATATTTTCAACCGTTGCCACCATATGGCCCGGCGTCACGTCGCGGCTACCCAGACCGGCCACACCGGAGTAAATGGTGGGGATGCGATCAATTTTGGGGTAGCCAGGCGTGCCCATCATCGCTTTGGCGAAGGCGGCTTCAATTTCAGCCGTGAGCGGGTTGGAAACACCCATCGGGTTATCCATCCGTTCGATCACCGCAAAGGCTTTGACGTGTTTCAGGGCTTCCACAATTTGAGGACCCGGGAAGGGGCGGAAAGCCGTCACCGTCAAGCTACCAGCTTTATGCCCCAGACTGCGAATGTGATCCAGAGTGACGGATGCGGTTTCAGCGGTCGAACCCATTGCCACGATGGCATATTCAGCATCTTCCAGTTGATAGGGCATCACCATGTTGTAACGACGACCCGTCAGGCGGTAAAACTCGTCCATTGATTCTTGCAGCAAGGCAGGAACGCGATCATAGAAGAACCGTTGCGCGATTTTACCCGTCATATAGCTGTCCTGGTTCTGGACAACACCGCTCATCAATGGGAAGTCCGGATCAAAGAGCTTTCTCAGCTTGGTTTCCGGAGCGCCCAGATACTCTCGAATCAGTTCATCTTCCGGGAAAAGAACGTTTTCAATGGTATGCGTGGTCAAAAAGCCGTCCTGAATGTTCATGAAGGGCGTTTTTGCAGCTTCAGCAGTACGGCGGGCAATCAAACACAGGTCACCAGCTTCCTGAGCGTTCTGGGCGAACAGCATCCCCCAACCCACGTCCGCAACGGACATCACGTCATCATGTCCAGCGTGAACGTTCAGCGAGTGAGAGGTCAGCGCCCGGGCGCCGATGTTAAACACCACCCCCAGCCGTTTACCGGAAATGGTATAGAGCACCTCCTTCATCAGGACCAAGCCTTGGCCCGACGTAAAGTTGGTCACCCGCCCGCCAGCAACGGCATAACCTTCTGCAGCGGAAGCGGAACTGTGTTCAGATTCAGGCTGTAGCCAGGTAATCCGCTTACCCCAAACGTTCTTCATGCCATTGGAATAAGCCGTCTGGAACCCAACCCCCATCGTGGTGGAAGGCGTAATGGGGTATGCAATCCCAGCCTCGCAGGCACGCGTTTCGATGTGCACGATCATGCCAGCGCCATCAGAAGTGCCCGGAATGCCGGGATAGGGGAACTTGCTTTCAGTTGTGCTTTCTTCTTGCATTTTGGGCGGTTGGACCAGTGCCATCAATGCGTTCTCCTATAATTCAAGGTCGAAATCCAAAAACTCAGTCAAGCTATGAAGCTCAGGTAGTTCAAACGTCTAAAAGGCCTATACCACTTGGAAAGCGGAGAAACTTGGGGAGCAATCAGCCTTTCAATTGAATATGACGAGGTTCTAGAAAACTCCACGCAAGGGATTCTGACATATTTTGACAAAAAACCAGACAAATTCAAAGCCTCTCTCTTAACAATCGGAATATAAGCCCCGATGTTCGAACAGCTTTGCCCAGAATACCGGAAAAACAGAAGGAAGGCTAAACCTGGCTGGAATTGAGTCCCAGTGTTCTATTGAACAGTTTTTGACCCTGGAAAAACTGAAGCTGTCGATCCCATTGCGTCTGAAGAATTTTTTGCACTTCTTTCCGCCGCTTACGTTCCAAAAGCGGGCGGTAGGTCCAATCCAGGACAAAATCAGTCACAAAACGGATTGGCTTGGATAAAACTATCATCGTCACCAACACAGCCCCACCTGTCACCCACTTCGGGTTCTTGACCAGAATCTCGGGAACCTTGGGCTTTGCCAAAAGATGCTTCACAAGACGGTTAATCCGCCGGGTCAACAGCAGAGGAATGCCCACCGAGGCAAGCGTGTGCATCAGGAGCACGTCCCCTGTTTTGATAGCCGTTCTTTTAATTCGTTCCCGTCGTGGCAGTTCTTCGTTTGCCAAGTAGCTTTGTCTGGCTTTATTAAACACATCCAGACCGATATAGCCGGGAGTCAGCAGGGGAGCAACCGATGCCGCCCTGGGCCCCAGTAAAGCCAGCAGTTCATCGCCGCCGTATGTATTGATAGTCCCCAGGTTCTGGGTCACTTTGTCAATGTTGGCGTATGAACTCAACACTTGCGGCATATTTTGCAAAGGTTGAGCCAGATTCTGCAAAGGCAGCACAGGAAAGCCCGGTCCAAATCGGCTATTGGCATCCGACTGAGGCTGTTGTCCATTATCTCCAAACCGGGGAGGAGACTTTTGCTGCGGTGATGTTACGGGAGACAAGAGAGTCAAGAGCAGATTCCTTTAAGGCTTATACGCCGTCTTTAAACTCTGGTCATCTGTAGTAAAGCGAAAAGAAGGCCCAAATTGTCTTTAGGTCAGTGAGAGAGGGTATCGAACTTTTTTTCGAAAAAATGCTTGCATTTTCGAAAATTTTCGATAGCATAGAATTTACGTTCGATAGAAAACTTGTTCGACGTGTTCCGTATTATAAGACACAATTGTTGAGTGAAGAAGAAAGCAGCATGTCCGAATTTCTGTTCAATGACGATTTGACCGCTAAGCAGCGCGAAGTTCTGGAGCAGCTGTTGCGCTTCCTTCACGCCAACAATTATCCACCGTCTATCCAGCAGCTTTGCCAGTTATGCGGCGTCAGCTCCACATCCACCATTCATTTCCATTTGAGCGCACTGAAAAAGAAGGGGCTCATTGACTGGAACCCCTCCGCAAAACGGGCCATCAGCGTGCGGGAAGATCTGCGGGATGCGTACCGTTCTACCGCCAGTGCATCCGCTCAGGATAATCTTTCCTATGAGGAGCAAGAGGAGCGGCGCGGTATTCTGCCGATGCTGGGGGCAATCGCCGCTGGCTCTCCGCTCCAGACCGTCAAGGATTCCGTGGAACGGATCGACCTCAGTGAAGACCTGTGCCCCCGTGGCTGTTATGCGCTGAAGGTCCGCGGCACCAGCATGATCGAGGACCACATTATGGATGGCGATATCGTCATCATCAACCCGAAAGCCCCCATTCGGGAAGGCGATGTGGTGGTGGCGCTCATTGAAAACGAAACAGCCACATTAAAACGGTTTTATCGCGAAAAGGATCGAATCCGCCTGCAACCTGCCAATTCCGAGATGGAACCTATCTATGTGACAGACGTCCATCTTCAAGGAAAGGTTGAGGCCGTTATCCGTCGCTACTAAAGATCCCTGATCACATCTCACATCTTTACTATTTGCGAATTGGTTAGACAACCTGACCCCAAAGAGGAGGCTGAATTCTTATGCAGTTTCGGCTGAAACGTGATGAATTGATTCAAAACATCGTCATTGGCGGCTTACTGGTCTTTCCCTACCTGTTTCTGCCTTAAAGTGATGAAACCCTCTTCCAAAAGTTTAAATGCGAAAAACACCTACCTACCAAACAGTTCTCTCTCCGATACACTCCACTCTTTATCCCACAAATCTCACCTGAGGCAAGTTCTTGCCTCTTTTTCTTTTATAGATAGGATAAGGGCAATCCCTGCGCACACTCGCCCTTTGCTTTCGTCAAGGAACATTATGAACGCCGTCCTGCAAACCGAATCCAGCATCATCGCACCCCACAGGGAAACCTTGATTGGCAAATCCCTGGAAGAACTCCGCGCAATGGTTGCCGAAATGGGAGAACCTGCTTTTCGGGCGGATCAACTGCATCATTGGCTGTATGTCAAATGTGTTCGCGATTTCAGCGCCATGACCAACCTGAAAAAAACCTTCCGCGAAAAGCTGGCTGAACGCTACGCCATTGGAAGCCTTTCCATTGCGGAAAAACAGGTGAGTCGGGATGGCACAACCAAGTATCTGTTCCGCCTGTCCGATGGCAAAGTGGTCGAATCCGTGC
>DATNQC010000261.1:0-3143 GCA_036702885.1 Oculatellaceae cyanobacterium
GGCCAAGATGCCACAATCCCGCTGAATCGCCTCCGGCAATTCCACCGGAACAATGGCCGCCTTGGGGTCATCCCGAAAATCCAGCGTTTTGCTTTGAATTTCCGCCGCAAACGCCTCTCCTGCCATCCAGTAAACACGTACATCGACGCCTTCAACCAGTTCCTGGAATTGGACAGGCGACTTAGAAAGCTCCTTCAGGCGATCTGGCTTCAAATCGTCCGGCTTCAGCTTTGCCGTATGCGCCCCTCCACGAACCGGCTTAAAGATGACTCGCCCATTCAGACGCTCCCAAAAAGCAAGCACCTCATCCGGATCGTTGGAGACCAATGTTTCCGGCACACGCAGCCCCGCCCGCCTCAACAAATGCAACTGATAGGTCTTATAGGCATGCTGGGCAATCGCTTCCGGGGAATTAATAACCGGACACGACAACATACGCAGCATGCTGCCAATGGCGGAGTCCGTCTCCCGATGCGCCATATCGAGCAAAAACTGATCTTTCATCGGTGGGAACTGATAGCCGAAATGAAACCGCCAGTAAACAGATTTCAAATCCGCAAGCGACACTTCCACCCCCTGTGCAGGGCATTTGAAGCGGCTTTTTTCCAACGCATCCGGGACGAGAGCAATCAAGTCCCGACTCGGAAAAAGGCGGGTATCGAAATAGACAGGCGTTTCACCGCGCGCCTGTAGTTTCCCAACCATAAAAGAGGCGTGTGCCTCATCCGGGGAGCCTATAATCAGGATAGACATACCCTTATTATAAGCCGTTCAGCTTTCCGGATGGATAACAACGCCTCTTTTTGAAGCAACTTATCGGTTAAACATTTGTTGCAACATCATTTGCAGCATCTGAAGCATCATCTGCATCATTTGAAGCATTTGCTGCCCTGGATTGGCAGGCTGACCCGGACGAGGCGTCCAGCCGCCACCTTCTTCACCCAAGGCATATGTAGTAACATTGCCGCCGGCAATGTTCCCACCTTCTTCTCCATAGGCCAGCGTTGTCACTGGGTCATTTCCAACACCGCCACCTTCTTCACCAAGTGCCAGCGTCGTTGGGTTACCACCACCAGTATTGCCACCCTCTTCACCGTAGGCTAACGTGGTCAAATCACCACCACCAGTATTGCCGCCCTCTTCACCGTAGGCTAACGTGGTCAAATCACCACCACCAGTATTGCCGCCCTCTTCGCCGTAGGCTAACGTGGTCAAATCACCACCACCAGTATTGCCGCCCTCTTCGCCGTAGGCTAACGACGTAAATTGGTTATTACCATAGACCGGTGATGAAAAATTAATAAACATAACCCTAGCTCTCTATAATGTCTGGAATCGCAGTATATAAAATCTATTAATTTAAAAACAATTTTTAAATCCAAATTGCTTAGGCACCTGGCTCGAGTTTGTAAAAGTTTCACCACTACAAAGCAACCCAACGGTGGCTTTTAATGCCAGACATCCTCCCCACGAGGTGGTTTTACAACGGGAGAAGCTGTAAAAAGGCAACCTGACGCCCCACTTCACCACGCCGATGCGACCAGAGAAATTCCGTTTCACAATGCGTACAGGCAGGAATCAAGTCAATTTCCCTGACGCCCAAAGCACGCAATTGGTGCTGAATCACTGCCTGCAAGTCAATTCGAGGCTTGCCATTAGACTGCATCACAGAAAAAGCCTCTTTGGAAACATGCGGAATCGTGGCAGCAACAGCATCCTCCACCTCTTGGGATACTTCATAACAGCAGCCGCCAATACACGGACCAATCGCCACCAAAACATACTCCCCTCGAACGCCCTGGGTTTCCATCAGGTTCTGCAGCACTTTAGGCGCAATGGCTTGAGCCGTTCCACGCCAACCGCTATGAATCACAGCCCCAACATGACGCTCAGGTTCATATAAAATCACCGGGACACAATCCGCCACCTGCGCCATGGCCGGAATATCCGGCTCCGTTAGAATGACCGCATCGGTTTCGCCCTCGCAAGGCGCATCATTCACCCGAAAGCGATCGGAGTGCGTTTGCCGGGGCAGCGTCAACCGCGAGGCATTCAGGCCAAAACGAGCACAGACTGCCAACCGGTTCGCATGAATGACATCAGACGGCGCTATCTGCCCTCCCAAGGAAACAGGCTTTCCCGTAAAACCGTGGATCAACCGTTCGGCGTAGGCGCTCAAAAGCGTGGATTGGTACAATACGAAAGGGTCAGTGAGGACAGGCTGCACAGTCATGGGCTTGAGAAAGGCACTCGGGTTCGTCATTTCTATTATAGCGGCTTTTATCCTGCCCACGATGGGCTTAGCCGAGCCAGGCCTGAAACTGGACGTGGTGCCGGTAAAACGGATTTATTCCAGCCGGGAAGGGCTGATGATGAAATTCGTTTTTACCGCACAATCCAGAACCAAGCTCTGCCTTAGCAAGGACATACTGAGCCAGATGCGCATTAACATCCACCGCTCAGGCAGTGGGAAACTCCCTTTGCAGCCACTGGTTGTACACGATAATAGCGTGCTTTTTCAGGAGCCGATGCAGATCCGATGGCTGGACGTGGGTGAAAGCATTACGTTACGGGCAAACCTGAAGCGCTTTCGCTTTGCTGACGACAATAAATGGGAGCCTGGGGAGTATAGCGTTGAAGCCATATTTAACTTGTGCGAACAAACACCGAATGATTATGTAACAGCCAGCGACAAGGAAATTCCCGTGAAATCCCGTCAGCCCGGCTGGTTCATGATTATGCTGTAAAACTATTCCAAGCCGACCGAACCGCAAGGTAAACCACCATGAAGCCAACCCAAGATGTCATTTATATCGTATCCCGCTCCCATACGCGCGCCGAAGCCTATCGGCAGGTCATTGATCTGCGAGGCGTCGACGAGATTGTCACCCTCCCCTTTGAATCCGTGATGGCTCAGATCCTCAAAAAACCGCCTGTTCTGGTCATTCTGGACACCGAAGCGGAGGATATTCCAACCGCCCTGCAACTACTCACCCAACTCCCCAGTAATATCAAACGAATTATGCTGGCAGACGCCTTTGATGAAGAAGTCTTTCTCAGCGCTTATGATCGGGGCGCCCGGGATTTTCTCATCAAGCCGGTTCCCAATGCCTACCTGGTTGCAACACTCATCCGGCTGTTAC
>DATNQC010000263.1:0-4681 GCA_036702885.1 Oculatellaceae cyanobacterium
GACATACGGTGCGACGGTCGGGTTGCTCCCCGCCATCAAATCGCCCAGCAGCTCACCCAGCGCTGCCTCCGAAATACCCATAAAATGGAGCGATTTTGAACGCAAAATCAGACACGACTCGCCCAAATCGCCTTGCCACTGCCGAATATACTGTTTTCCCTGCTCCCACATTACATACAGCTCATTCGGCACACCGGGAAAGGCCAAAATATAAGTCGGCTTTCCACATTTCTTAGAAACATCCCAGGCCAATCCGGGCGCAGTTCCAACGGGGTTCTGGATATGCTCTGCCGTTTCCGGCATGAGGGCTTGCTTTAGATTGCTTTCCGGCATGGAGATGCCTCTCTTGGAAAAAATCGCCCGGATAGCCGCCTCGGATGTCGGGTTGCTCACCAGCCTTTCTTCAAAGGTCTCTGCCAGCATGGCTATTGTCAGATCGTCCGGGGTTGGCCCCAAGCCACCGGTAAAAATTAATAACTCGGATCTTTCTGCCGCTTGCCGAATCCACCGCTTCAACCGTTCGGGATTATCGCCCACCGTTCCATGGTAATGGACATCCACGCCCATTTCCGCCAAACGCTGAGAAAGCCAGGCTGCGTTCGTATTGACAATTTCCCCCATCAACAATTCCGTACCGACCGCGATAATCTCCGCTTTCATGACCAAATCCTTTTGCCGCTTTCAGATATAAATGGGACTTCGCTTTAGCCAAAACACAGATCGAGGTCGTCATCCGCCCCCGTCCCAAGTCCCGGCTCCCAGTATAGTCGCAAAACAGTTTTACAGAACACCCAAGAAACAGTATGCCTATCCTGTTTACATTTTTTTACAATTCACCCTACCGTAGGATGAAGTTTTTCCGAAATCGGTCGAATATGCAAAGTGGATACCTATGAGGTGAAAAAGCTGAGCTTGGGTTATCCAGGAAGAAGCTGAGAAAGTGAGGGTTCATGCATAATCGGATTTTATCCGGGGTGCTGGTATGTGCGTTGTTGGGGGGATTCAGCGCTCCAAGTCAGGCATTGGACACGGATCCAGCCGGACCAAACAATATTAACGAAGCAGCAGCGTTTTTTACGAAATTGGCGCAAACATCCTCAAACCCGATTATCGCCGGTTTTGCACGGGAAAATCTCAAACGGCTGCGCTCGGACAATCTGCTTGCGTCTGCAGAAACGGAACTTATCCCGTCACAGCAGCCGGTCAAGACGCTCGCCGTTGTGTCTTTACTCCCCCAAGTGGATAACACATACGTGGTTCCAGCTGTCGTGAACAAAAAATTCATGGCCACCTTCCTGGTGGACACAGGGGCCAGCTATACGGTGATTACACCGCAAACCGCCATGGCCCTGGGGGTGGATTATACGGACAATCCCCAGACGGTTCCGGTCACTACCGCAAATGGGACGGTAGAAGCACCGCTGGTCACGCTTAAGCAGATTTCACTAGGGGGCATGAAAGTGGAAAACGTTCAAGCTGTGGTCGCGGATTTAGGAGATGCGCCACAACTGTCAGGCCTGCTGGGCATGAGCTTTTTCCAGGGCATGGATATTGCATTCCGTCAGGACAAGCTGGTTATTAGCCGTTAAGGGCTCAGCAATATAAAGGAATACATTAAAAAAGAACACCTCCACCGGGAGGTGTTCTTTTCTCAGACAAGTTTAGGATGCCGATGCTGCGCTCGCTGCGGCTGTTTTGGTCGCTTTCGGCTTTCTTCCGGCGGTCACTTTTCTTGTTTTACGCACAGCGCTTTTTGCTTTAGCACCTGCTGATTTTTTAGCAACGGCTTTTGAGGCAGTTTTCGCTTTAACCGGACGTCCCCGTTTTTTAGCCGTCGCCGCCGTGGATGCAGCACCCGCTTTTTTGGCTGGGCGTCCTCTTTTTTTAGGAGCAGCCGTTTTGGCAGTAGCGGCTGTTTTTGCTTTAGCGGGACGCCCCCGTTTTTTACCCGTTGAAGCCGTCTTTTTTTCTGCGGCGGCTTTTGTTGTTTTTGCCTTGCGTCCGCGCTTTTTAGGAGCTTCTAGCTCATCTGCGCTTTTACCAGAGAGTTTGAAAGCGATATAAAACTCTTTCAACTCCTCCAGGGAATCAAATCGGATAGGCATTGAAAACAAAACTCCTTATTCCACAAATCGAGGTGTTATTCATTTTCTATGATAGTTCATTAAAAATAACATAAATTCGGTTTTACGAAATGAAAAACTTGAACACTAACCGTTCGTTGGACTTACTTTTCTGTGTAGTCCCATAAAAGACGTCCATGAACCTGCTTTGTTCTCGATTTCAGATTTTGCTACAAAAAGTCTAACGACTGGAAAGGAGTCGATTATGAGCGGTTTTAAATCGCACAAGTTGTGTTCAACAACAAATGAATCGCGAAACCTATCTATCATCTCGTTATTCTAAAGTCACACATTGGATAACTTCTGAGCGGCATATCGTCTTGTTAGCTATCCCAGTCTCGCGCAACCTCCTCCCAAAATGTACCGCCCTACTTAAAGCACGCACTCAAAAAGAATTAACCAATCCTTCTCCCTTTTCCTATTTTAGGCAATTCAGAAAATAGTCATCCAAACACATCAGACAACCATATGTTGCTTTCTTATCTCCAGAACATCCCCAGTCAATACGAGCAACGCACTCACGCCCCCCTGTTTTATTCTCCGACAACTTTGAGAAAAATGTTTCACGAAGAATCGACGATTGTTCCCAGGAGCGTACAGCCAACCTCAATTTCAGTGTCCAAACCCATCCACCAACAACGCATCTGTCCCAATCCGACAAATCGGGACCAAGCCCGGGTCTACTTCCGACAAGCCCATGTTCTCAACCGTTGCACCGGAAACATACTGGCGTCGGACTTTCCAGCGCTGCCGCTCACCTTCCTCCGGAAAGCGAAAAGAGCCTTCTCCATAACGCTCATTCAGCACATCCACCAAGCCCATCAGGATCGCCATCTTGTCCCAATCACGGGTGTCCCACAGGCTTTTCTGCATGCCCTCCAGGGGTTTTAGATCGCTTAGCATAACCGTTACCTTGTGATAACGCTTTTCGGGATTGAAGCACTGTCGAACAATTTTCTGAGTCGCCGCAATGAAATCCGGCGTATAGATGGTATGGCTCCGCAACTGCACCTCACCATGTTCCACGCTGTATACCTGATTTTTGGCATACCGGTTTGTATTCAAAAAAACACTGACATGCCGGGCAGCCATTCTGTTTTGACGGAGCCGAACCGCCGCGCGGGCAACGTAACAGGCCGCCGCTTCCAACACATCTTGCAGACTGGATGTGTCATAAGAAAAGGATAAACTGACGGAAATCATTTGAGGGGGTGACGGCTTTTGCAGCGTAAAACAAGTCTGATGACGCAATTCGCAAAGAATCTTACCGACATTGACGTTCGTTTTTTTGAGCACGCAATTCAAATCGGCATGCGCAAGCTCCTGGGCCGTCCGAATGCCCAACGCATGCAAGCGCCTGGCAAGACGGCGATTAATGCCCCAAAGCTCATCAATTGAGACCCGACTTAAAATTGCCTCATACAGCGGGTGATTAATCAGGTTGAATACGCCATGCACTTTTGGTTGTTTCTTGGCAAAGGCAGCCGCCAGCTTCGCCTGCGTTTTATTGCGTCCAATACCAAACGAGCATGGAATTCTGGCCTCTTTCTGGATCACTTGGCGAATTTCCCGACAGAACTGTGTGACATTCACCTCCCCAACGTCGCTTAAATCCAGCCAGGCCTCATCCACGCTGTAGTATTCCAGATGCCTGGCATAACGGGACAGAATTCGGATAATCTGCTGCGATTTTGCCAGGTAGACTGAATAGTTGCTGGAAAAATACCGAACCCCATGCTGCTCATACCAATGCCGTCTTTGGTGAAAGACCTCCCCCATCTGGATGCCCAGTTGTTTCGCCTCTTCGCTTCGGGCAATCACGTTTCCATCATTATTAGAGAGAACCACCACCGGCTTATTCCATAAACTCGGATTAAACGCTCGCTCGCAAGCCACAAAAAAGTTATTGGCGTCTACCAGGACAATAATCTTTTTATTTTCAGCCAAGCGACAAACATTCATTTTTTCAACAACCGCTGTCAGCAACACGCCGCCATTATACCTTAAAAATCGAATTTTTATTCGATACGCAAACTTGATATCACCAACCCCAAAGCTCATCCATACCCCCTGCAAAGGTCAGCAAGGATTCAGTAGTGTTTTGACTGAATGCCGTTAAACGCCTGTAACGCCTGGTAAACATTCACGGCGTTCCGCTTTACCGGGCACTGACCGAGTGGGAAAATAAAAGCCTGACGCGCCAGAATGACAGCACTGAGAGAGTTAAAGTCCCAAGAGTAAAAGCCTGGTTATGAGTACGATCCGCCCGTTTGTGCCTCTACATGTCCATACGCACTACAGCTTGCTGGATGCAGCCACGCGTGTGCCGGATCTCGTGCGAATCGCCCAGGAAAACAACATGCCCGCCGTGGCTATTACCGATCATGGGGTCATGTATGGTGCTGTTGAGCTGTACAACACGGCCAAAGATACAGGCGTCAAACCGATCATCGGTGCGGATCTCTATGTGATTGATGGCGACATCACCGATCGCAGCACCCGGCAAGCCATGTATCAGCTGGTGCTGCTGGCCAAAAATGAAACTGGCTATAAAAACC
>DATNQC010000264.1:0-10875 GCA_036702885.1 Oculatellaceae cyanobacterium
TGATCAGGTTGACGGCTTTGGTTGCGGTAATGGGATCGGTTAGATTTGCCGTTGTAGATGCCAACCCTACCTTCGATAAGAAGTTGGAGCTGTCGCCGGTGGCCCCGAAGGAGAGGTTAGTGGTTGTCCCTGTATCGTAAGTGATGGTAATGCGACCATCCGTGATGGATGTGCCGGTAATTTTGCCGTTGGATTGCGTCACAATCTGGTCCAAGACGTTCTGAACCGTCTCACCGGAGCCTGTTGTGACGTTGATGGTTTTTGCTTCGCCATTCACAAACAGCGTGAATGATCCATCGGTGATTCCCAGGTCGCTGAGTTGGGTGGCGCCCGTCATGACTTGTCCAACACCGGATAGGCTGACGGCCCGGGTGGCGGTTGGGAGAGACTTGACCTCCAGGTTCAGCGTTTGGGCGGCAACGTTGCCGCTTGCCGTTGCTGTGGCGATGCTGGAGTCGCTGGAGGTGGCTTTGATCTGATCGAAAATGCTTTTGCCGGTGATGATATCCCGCTTGGTCAGAACCCGGATTTTATCGAGGAGCGTTTGGACTTTGTTTTTAACGTTGGTAAATGCCGTTTGCTGGTTGTTGAGCTTGGTTTTTTGCTGATCGAGCAGCTTGAGGGGCTGACTTTCCGCCAGGATAAGCTTGGCGATAATGCCCTCGATATCCATCCCCGAGTTGCTGTATAATCCCAGGATGGGCGGGGGATTAATTCCAGACACTGAACTCATGCGGGCAATTCCTTATCATCCTTGATGTGCAGGCGAGTGCCAAAGCTGGAACGCCAGGGCATAATAAACTCCAATTATCCTGATCATTACCCACTCCAATGCGTTTTTAATCCTGCTCCCGATGGAATTGTTAAAAACGGTGTTTCTGAAATTCTAAAGTTGTAACCAAAAGTAAATTATTTGACCGCTAATGAACGGTCGCGGTGATTATTTTGAGGGGATGCGCGTTTATTTCCTTATAGCCCAGTCTGTATCCATTACTGCCTTTGTGGTAGGATACGCACTCTATCCGGCTTACATGCTGCAAAAGCCTTCAAGTTATGCTTAACAGGGGAGTCATTCTCTACTATGTCAGGAATTGCAAGGGTCAATCGACGCTCCATGATTTCTCGTTTATTTCGCACTAAAGATTTGGATAAGATCCTTGCAGAAAGCGCCAATCAGGAGCATCAGCTCAAAAAGGCCCTCAGTGCCTTTGATTTGGTTATTTTTGGCGTTGGCGCCATGATTGGCGCAGGCATTTTCGCCTTAACCGGTTCGGCAGCGGTTGGCGCGGATGGACACTTGGCCGCAGGGCCTGCGATTACGCTGTCTTTTGTCATCACCGGTCTGGTTTGCGGCTTCTGCGCCCTGTGCTACTCAGAATTTTCTGCCATGGCGCCCATTTCCGGCTCCGCCTATACCTATGCGTTTTCGACAATGGGCGAGTTTGTCGCCTGGATCATTGGTTGGGCTCTGGTTTTGGAATATGCGGTTGGTAATATGGCTGTGGCCGTCAGCTGGACGGGTAGTATTAAAGAGTTTGTTGGAGAAATTTTCCACATCTCCCTACCGGCCTGGATGTCCAACAATACCTTGGATACGGTCAGTGCGGCCGGTTTGGCGTCGGTCGATCAGTCTGTCCTGCTCAAGGCGATTCCGTTTACCATTCCGTTTACGGATACACAGCAATATCTGCTGATTCAAAGCGCGTTTAATGTGCCGGCCTGCTTTATTGTGCTAGCGATCACCGGGTTATTGATTTTAGGCGTATCCGAAAGCGCCCGCACGGCGGCGGTGATGGTTTTTATTAAAACGGCGGTGGTGCTGTTGTTTATTCTGGTTGGGGCATTGTTCTTAATGAACGGTCATATGCCCGTGTTGCACCAGAACTGGTTTGCTGAAGGTTGGAAAACATTCTGCCCCAACGGTATGCAAGGCATTATCAGCGGAGCGTCCACCATTTTCTTTGCCTATATCGGCTTTGACGCAGTTTCTACCGCTGCAGAGGAAACCAAAAATCCACAAAGGGACATTCCAATTGGTATTTTAGGTTCTCTGGCCATTTGTACGTTGCTGTACATCCTGGTTTCCGCCGTTATTACCGGTGTGGTGCCTCTTGACCAGATTAACAAGGAAGCCGCCGTGGTGGGCGCGATGCGCTATATGGGCTATCCCTGGGCTTTCTGGCTGGTCAGCATTGGTGCGATTGCCGGTTTAAGCTCGGTGTTGCTGGTGCTTCAAATGGGTGGCACGCGTATCTTCTACGCCATTGCCAGAGATGGTCTGTTACCGGCTGCTCTGACGAAAATTCACCCGAAATTCCAAACTCCGCACGTCTGCACCATCCTGGTTGGCCTCTTTGTGGCGCTCGGTTCAGGACTGCTGCCTATTAACCTGCTGGCTGAGATGTGCAATATCGGCACGTTAGGTGCATTCATGATTGTTTGTTTGGGCGTGGCGATTCTTCGCTACTCCGATCCGGACCGTAAACGGCCTTTCCGCACGCCATTTGGGTTGACCTTCCCGATTCTGGGAACGCTGGGCTGCCTGTATGTGATGACGGGTCTTCCGCTTTTCACTTGGGTGGTGACGGGCGCCTGGTTCCTGATTGGCTTGCTGCTGTACTTCGGATACGGCTTCTGGAACAGCAAAATGAATAAGGAGCTGGAAGAGTCCGATATTCAAATATTGGGTTAGCTCTCAAAGCGTAAAAAAAGCCCCTCCCATACAGGAGGGGTTTTTTGTGTCAGATGCTTCGAACTTGCCGAAGTTGATAATCTTGCGGGGATACAAGGTTTCCTTCGATTGGAAAAGTAGCGATTGTTTCCGTGTTGTTATCAATCTGATATCAACAGAATAGCAAAAGCGGTATGGGGCAAAATCCATTCAACGGTTGAGATTGGCATGCTGCCGGTCAGCTTTGTCCGAAACTGGGCGATTCGGCATCTTCCACGATAAAACCGACGCCTGCCTGCTGACAGAGTTGCTCGACATAGCCAATGGCTTCCTCTTTGTTGATGAAGTGGCGCTGAGGCTCTTGTGGTGCACTGGTGTCATAGACATTCCAGCCGCCGTGGATGGTATCCGGGACAATATGATAGACCGCCTGGATTTGGCTGCTGCCTTGCTGATAAGGAACGGGTTCCATAGTCCTCTCCTTGAGTTTGCGTGTGTTCTGACTACCCGACATGTTGGGGGGACTGGTGGAAGAATACAATTCCGCGATTGGGCAGATATTAGGCCTCGCTAAACTCAGGCAAGGCGCAGATTTTGGAATTTCCAAAGTCAATTCTGGCATCCACGCGCTTTTTATTGAGTTAGCCTTCACCGGGCTACGATGAAGGCCTTGCATTCCCCCAATTTTGGAGTTTCCCCGATGTCTTACGGATGGCATACCTTGGTAAAAAGGCTCTGGTCCGTCTGGTTGAGCCTCTACGTTGGGCTGATTCTTTTTTGTTTTGCCAGAAATATCATCCCGTGCACCTTTTTGGGGCTTGAAAGAACGAATATTTATTTGCTTGATATAATCTTCACCATGCAAAAGGCGCTCATCTGGCTGAGCCCGACGTTGTTCCTGTATGCAGCTCTGCAATTGAGTCGCCCGGATCAAAAGGCCAGCTAAGTCAGCCTCTGCACTTATACAGAACGTTTCGAGAGGTCCGGATGGCCAATTTTCTGCCAAACCCCAAAAAACGGATTGCCGTTGCGATGAGTGGCGGCGTGGATAGCAGTGTGGTGGCTTATTTGATGGCAAAAGCCGGCCATGAGGTGGTGGGCCTCACTGCCTGGACGCTGAACGGGCCTGGCAAATGCTGTAACGACGCGCTGGTGAACGCGGGACGAGTCTGTGAAATGCTTGGCATCGAGTATGACACGGTGGATCTGCGTGCCGAGTTTGCGCATTACGTGATGGACTACTACAACAATTCCTATAAGGCCGGACTCACGCCAAACCCGTGCGTGGAGTGCAACCGGTACGTCAAATGGGAACAACTGGTCCACTATGCTGTCAATGAACTGGACGTCGATTACGTTGCTACCGGTCATTACGCCATTTTGGAGCATGGCGCAGACGGTACCGCCCGGCTGTTTCGCTCCGTGGATGAGCACAAAGACCAAACCTACATGATGACCCGGGTTTATCCGAAGGATCTGGCGAAAACCATTTTCCCACTGGGTGAAATGACCAAGCCTCAAGTGGTTGCGCTGGCCCGTGAAGTCGACTTGCCGACGGCTTACAGCAAAGAGTCTCAGGATATCTGCTTTGTCCTGAGTGGGCAGGCAAAATATATGGATCAGGTCTTTGGAAAGCAAAAAGGCCGGTTTGTGGATGCCGATACCGGCAAAATCCTGGGCGAACACGACGGTTACTACCGGTTTACGCTGGGGCAGCGCAAAGGACTTGGTGTAGCTGCTGGGCGACCGGTCTATGTGGTGAAGATTGACCCGGAAAGCAACACGGTCTATCTGGGGGATGCTTGGCGTCTGCAAAGTACGTCGTTCACAGTTCAGGCGCCCAATTGGCTGGAACCGAGGCTGGAACGGGCGGGTGCCTTCCCGTTTGAAGCGATGGTCAAAATCCGGTACAACACACCGCCTACCTTGGGGACGGTGGAGCGTTTGCCGGGTGAGGATCTGCTGCGCGTGACGTTGCACGAACCGGTTTCTGCAGTGACGCCCGGACAAATTGCCGCATTTTACGATACAAACTTCCGTCAATTACTGGGTGGCGGCTATATTGAACGGCATTTGCGTCATGCCGACATGGATGACGCCGCCTGGGCGGAAAAGCGCGCCAATCTGCCGGATTTGTATTGCCAATTGGTGTAACGACGGTGATTCGAAAGTTTCAGCTGGCACCGTTGATGCTATAGCGCTTGAACTCAGCCCGCTTGTTGAACTGATGTGGCTGAATAAAAGCTTAAGAGCATTACTGACTATCTTCAAGAATGCCTTCTGCTTGCAGGATTTTCCGGGTGATGAGGAGTCGGTCTTGAGGGCTGCTTTTGCGGGGCATGTCCATATTGAGCGCAAAAAAGTAGATATGCTTCCCGGATGGGGACGTTTTATCGTTTTTCTCCACCCAGCCGACCCACCAGCCCAGCTCAGGACCTTTGTGCATACTCCACCCGGTTTTGCCGTACAGATAGTATTGAGGAGTCTCCTCCCGAAGCATCATCGTGCGAACGGCACGCATGGCTTCTACGGAAACGGGCAGGCGTTCCTGCTGGAGCTTTTCCAGAAAGTGAATTTGTTCCAGTGCAGAAATGCCCATGTTTCCGGTCAACCAAAACTGGTCAATACCGCCGGAAGTATCCTGATTCCCGTACCCAAACTTTTGAACATAGGATGCCATGCGCGTTTCGCCAATACGGCGCGCTACTTCCTGGAAGACTGGTACGGCAGAGGCCTGGAAAGCCTGAGAAAAGGTTAAATCCCGTTCCCAATCCGGGAATAGACGGGGTTGTTTGTCCCAGATAAACAGTTCATCCGGCGTTGTAACCTGAGTGTCCAGTGCAATTAAAGCATTGGCGATTTTGAAGGTGGATGCTGGCAGAAAGCGAGTGGTCGCACGGGCTTCATTCCAGATTTTATAAGTCTGCCGCTGTGGATCGTAGAGGACAAACGTGCCGGATGTGCCTGTTTCGGTGAAATATCGTTCCCAAGACGGGCAATGAAGGCGTGTTTCGCGCGCGGATACTGGCAAAAACGCCATACAGGCTACCAAGCAAAGCAGCCCGATACATAAAAACATGCAGGATTGTAGGGCTTTCAGCCAGTTTGTAGGAAGCCAGTGGAAAAACAAATTGGTCATGGTTAAAAGAGAGTGTTCAGTACTGAAACGTGGGCGTAATAGGCTATAGTACGCCACGGCGCTCCTGATCTCGCTCAATGGACTTGAAGAGCGCGGTAAAGTTGCCTTCGCCGAATGCCTGGTGGTTTTTGCGTTGAATCATTTCAATAAAAATCGGCCCAAAGAGGTTTTTGGTGAAAATTTGCAGTAGATAGCCGGATTCATCGCCATCAACCAGAATCTGTAAACGCTTGATGCGCTCATGATCTTCCGTAACGTTGGGTACGCGGTCAAAAACGGTGTCGTAATAATCATCATCAATATCGAGCGTCTCGATCCCTGAACCTTGCAGGGCTTCCACGGACGCCAGCAGGTCATTGGTGAGGAATGCCAAGTGTTGCACCCCCGCACCTCGGTATTCGCGCAGGTATTCTTCAATTTGGGATTTGGCCTCATTGCCTTCATTGATGGGAATGGAGAAGCTCTTATCCGGAGAGCGCAGGGCGAATGAGGTCAGGCCGGTCTTTTGCCCCTTGATGTCAAAGTATCGCACTTCGGTAAAGCCGAAAATGCGTTTGTAGAAATCGGACCAATAGCTCATCGTGTTTTTATACACGTTGTTGGTCAGGTGATCGATTCGTAAAAAGCCCTTGTCCGGTATAATTTCGGGGGCTTCGAGAGGTGCGAAGCCTTGTTGTTGCAGATAGGAATCCCGCTCTGTCTGTCCCACAAAGTAGATGATGCTGTCGCCAATGCCATAAATGGCTGGCAGTGAAAGATCGCAAGCACCGACTTTTCCAGATTCAAAGGGCTTTGCACCGCGCTGTAGGGCGATTTCATAGGCTTTTTGCGCATCTTCAACCCACCAGCCCATGGCGCAGATGGCATGCCCGTGTTGCTCGGCAAAGGCGCGCTCAAAGCCCGACTCTCCGTGGTTCAGGAGGACATGGATATCATTTTGCCGGTAATAAAACAGGTTTTTATCCCGGTGTTTCATCAGCTTTGAAAAGCCAAACCCTTTCAATATGCGATCCACATACGCCGGGTTGGGTGTTGTGAATTCGATGAAGGCAATTCCGCCCCGTAACCCAAGGGGATTAAAGCTTTCCGGCGCATCATCCTCTGCGATATATCCCATATCACTCCCTTTCATGGCACTCTCTGCTTCCAGAATAGCAAAAAACGTGGGTGCTTCGTCAAGCGCCGAAAGACCACAGCTTGCCATCTGCGGCTATTTTCTCTGAGACTGGGCTTGTTTCTGTCGCGGTGAACCGCTGAACCAGTGTTTGATACCTTCCCAGGCCCGTATCATGCGCTGCTTCAGCTCCTGGAGCTGCCGTGCCGCTTCGTTGGCTATGGCTTGCAACACTTTTTCGGCCAGCTCCTTCACTTGCGCCAGGCGTTCCGCAAATTGGAGTCGGGCCAAACGTCTTTTGATGGTTTCCAGGTTGTGTTGCAGAATGTCATCCAGCAGCTTTTTGCCGTCGCCCAACATTGCAGCCAGACGATCGGCAATGCCGTGGAGGGACACGTTGGCGCTCAGGCGCTGGAGTATCGTTTGGAGTGGTTGTTGAATACCCTGAAAGGTGCGTTCCAAAGCGCGTCCGCTATTTGCAAGCATTTGGCTGAAACTTTGAAGAACCGGTAAGGCTGGTTGCATCAGGCGGGACAGCAAGGTTGCCGGCATCCGATTGTTGTTGGCAAGGATTTCCTGCTGAATGCGAGCCTGATTGGCGGCGACACCCTTCAGGTAATCCGCCTGCCGCGCCTTATTGACCTGAATGGAATTCCAGACGGCCCAGGCCTCCCCCCAGGTCATCAGGCCCGTCGTGTTTTTTTTCGCGGCGCCGCCTCCACCACCCCCACCACTATTGCAGATTGGACAGCCGCCTGCATAACCGTGCGCGCAGCTTGCCTGTATTGAATGCCGGTTGCTAGTTTGAGCGGTGGAATGAATCTGCAAGGAGGCAGTCCTTTCCAAGGATTAACACCTGCATTTTATCAGGAACACACCGCTTGAAAGGCTGGTGGGCGTGATAAGGTCGCTGGAATTTCCTAAACAGAAGTTAAGACTCTGAACGGATTGGCCGTGATAGGTTGATTGATGATGGATGCCATATCGTCGGCCGATAGAAGCTGTGCATCTACGGCTGCATCGCAGAGTTCACGGGCCTGCCGGAAAAATGGCGTACCCACACAGGCTTCCAGTAGAACGGTGAGAACGGCGTAATGTGGTACAGCCATGAGCCCCAGGGTTTGGCCCGTTTCCCAAAGCGATGCAGGGATGTCCGCCTGGTTCAAGTCATTCTGCTCTAAGGCGTTGAGGGCCAATTGGGCTCCATATTCTCGAAGCTCCGCCGAGGAGTCTGTGGATAGCTGCTGCAAGAAGCGTTTCAGCAAGACGACAAAGGCCAAGCGGTGGGTATCCATTGGTGCTGGCTCCGGGGATTTTGTTTCTTTATCTGGCGTCCACTCCAAGGCCAGCTCGCGTCGAACGTTTTCCGGGACGCCATAATATGCCTTGCCCCCTTCCGCCGGGTTAATGAGTCGGTAGATTAGGCCCTGATTCATCGCCTGATTCAGTAGATCAACATGAAAATATCCGGTCAGGCTGATAAATGCGGATTTTTCCCGCGCCTTTTGCTCAAAAAACTGCCGAATCTCGCTTTCTGTCTTTCCATACCGGCTAAAATCAAGCTCGCGTAGGCTGGCTTCGGTTGGGGGATGGTCCGGATGAATGCATTCCGGCGTTAATAGAAAGCGCAAAAAATCCGCCCCCGTCACATCGGTGGACTGCAACTGGAAAACGTTGCTCATATCAGCCGTGTGGTGACAAATTTTTCAGCAAAAGCCCGATTCAAAGGCCGGTACTCGAATAATGGGGCTGGCAGTGCTGCTTCGGCAGACTGCTGGGCGGAAGTTGTCCGATGAGCCCTTACAAATGCGTCAACGCCAGCAGGTTTCAACTCTGGAGCGACGATTCTTTGCTCAGCAGACCGAAGCGGCCTTGTTAAAGCGGCCCCCAGGCTCTGAACTCCACTGAAACGGACTTCCACTTCACTGCCTCCAATCTGAACCTTATTCTATAACAAAATTTACAAAGATCCAGGAGGATTTTTCGGCGAAAGCATACAATTCTTTACTCCAGAGCTTTCCCGAAACGTAGATAGGACGAGACTTTGCCAAGCTGAGGTCAGACAGCTGCCAACAACCAAAAGTAACCGATTGCAAAGTTGATTGAAGGTCGCAGGCAGCCCTAATTTGCAATGTTGAGGGTGAAGCTGAAGGTCGTTCCCTGGTTGGGAACGCTGGCAATCCAGATTTCACCGCCGTGGAGCTGCACAATGTGTTTGACGATGGCGAGTCCCAGACCGGTGCCGCCTAAATCGCGAGAACGTGCTTTATCCACCCGGTAAAAACGCTCAAAGATGCGGGGAAAGTACTTGGCCTCAATCCCAATGCCCGTATCTTCAATATCCACCTGAACTTTGCCTTGCGGAGTTAAAAACGCGCGGATGAACACCTTGCCTTCGGTGGGGGTGTACTTGATGGCATTGTCTAGCAGGTTGGTCAATACCTGTTGCATGCTGCTGACATCCACCGATACCTTGGGGAGCGACTCCGGACAGTCCACGTGTACGCTAATCTGCTTGGCCTCGGCCTTATCATGGACCAGGGCCAACACTTGCTGCACGAGCGGCGCCAGGACGACAGGGGAGAATTCCGGTTGATAATCCGGGGATTCCAACTTGGAAAGATCGAGCAAGTCATCCACCAGTTGCGCCAGCCGGAGCGAGTGGCGGTGAATCACGCCGATGAAGTCCCGGCAAACTTCCGGATCTTCCAGCGCACCGTCCAACAAGGTTTCGGAATAACCTTTAATCGCGCTCAATGGCGTCCGCAATTCGTGGGAAACGTTGGCCACAAAATCGCGGCGCATTTTTTCCGTTCGCCGAATGTCGGTCATATCGTGGAAGATGATGACGCAGCCGCTTACCTGGGTTTTGGCGTCGGCAATGGCGATGGGAACAACGTGCAATTCAAAGAACATTTCCCGTCCCAGGCTGTCATTGAGTGGAATTTCTTCCACCTGGGCGCTTTTGGTTTCAAAAGCGGTGTTCAGTAGCTTGCTGAATGCTTCATTTCGGATAACATCCCGTGCGGAACGGCCCACGTCAGAATCGCGCAAGTGCAGAAACGATTTGAGCGATTGGTTAAAGTGCAAAATGGCCCCTTGGCCGTCGCAAATCAGGATACCGTCCCGGAATTCCTTGAGGAGCATCATCAAAATAGGCTGCTCGTTCAGGACTTGCTTGAGTTGTGCGGAGGTATTTCGGAGTAGGGCCTCGGTCATGCGTCTATTCTCCCGCCAATGGGGGCTTGGCTTGCGGGAGTGCAATCAGTTTGTATCCAATACCTCGAACGGTTTCGATGGCGTCGCGGGCGTTGCCCAACTTGGCGCGGAGTCGTTTCATGAGCGCATCCACAGTGCGATCTTGCACTTCTTCCGCTTCATCTTCCCAAACCTGGGTGAGTAATTGCTCGCGACTCTTCACACGGCCCGGCTGTTCGGCCAAGGCCAGCAGGATTTTATACTCGGTTTGTGTGAGGGAAATCTCTTGATTGCTGACCAGGACGCGGTGTTCTGCCGGATAGATGGCAATATCGCCCACCTGAATGCAGGGATTTTCCAAGGAGGGCTTTTGAGTACGCGCCAGAATGGCCTTGACACGAAGCACTAGCTCGCGTGGGCTGAAGGGTTTGACCACATAATCTTCTACGCCGCATTCAAAGCCGGTCACCCGGTTATACTCGGAGGAGCGGGCTGTCAGCATGATGATGGGAATCGCTTTTGTGCTGGGATTGGCTTTGAGGTCCCGACAAATGTCGTACCCGGAACGATCGGGCAGCATTAAATCCAGAATGATTAGGTGCGGCAGGCACTCCAGCACCATGCTTTGTACGGAAAGCCCGTCATACGTGCAAAAAACTTCATAACCGCTTTTTTCCAGGTTGTAGCGAACCAGATTGACTAAATCTTTTTCGTCATCAACGACTAAAATCCTGGCAGTCATCAGCGACACTC
>DATNQC010000283.1:0-1878 GCA_036702885.1 Oculatellaceae cyanobacterium
AAAGAGTAATTCACATGAGTGCCACCCTGGACAACAATGAGTACGAACTAATCCAAAAACTCCGCGAAATTGCAAAAGAAAGGGGGGTGGAACTAACCGACCCCGACTTTTTTAAGGCGGCGGAGGCAGCGTTCGACATCCTCAAGAGGATAAGAGATAAATAAGGCAAGGATTTTTTCCAGCAGTTCTCGATCTTCATCACGAGTAGCAGGACGGTCGACAGTGCTTTGCTGGGTCTCCATGTTTTACGCTACCTCCGTTCTAAAGTAGTTTAGTTGCTGGTCGACCACAGCTTCTTACGTACTTGCCGGTGTTTTTTATCATCGCACCCCGCTTCGATAAAAAATTGCGGCCCGCCCGCAGTTAATCATATTGTAAGCGCCATCTTTCAGAATTTTCAATACTACCAAATGCACTATCTGGAAGCGAGCAATAAGCAGTAGTCCTTTATTACCATTTTGCTATATTGGTTTGCAAGTGTTTATTCTTTGCCTCCATTCTAATACGAACATATGTTCCGATCAAGGCAAAAAATGGTGGGGGTGGTTTTGACGATGCTTCGAAAAATATTGGTTGTCTTATCCGTCTTGCTTCTATGTATTGGTTGTGGTAATTCGAAAGAAAAGCAAGCTCGCGAACTGGCAAGTCAAGCAGACAAATACCACCAAGATAATGATCTCACCAGCGCAATTGATGTTTATGAAAAGTCCCTCGAGCTTCACGAAGATGCGGCTGTAAGGGAAAAGATGCGCCTGGTCAAGCAGGAACAAGAGGCCGTGGCCGAAGCGAAAAGGCTTCTGGAGACCATTAAGAACGCCAAAACCTCGCTATATATGCCAGAAAACGATGAACAGATACTTGATGCTTTGAAGGAAATTCAAAAATCATTGATTAACCTAGGCGATATAGAGGCGCCTAAAGGGACGGAAATTTACAACTTTATCAGTACCTTGGATGATAAAAATGAATATTACCGTCTGAAAATGCGGACTGATCTTATTGTTGTAAATTTTCAATTCTTGGATGGTGACGCAGATATTAAGGAATACGAAACAATTGTTGATGATTTTCTCAAAATGGCATCATTCATAGACGTTTATAAATAAAGAAGGTGATTTAATTGCCACTCCGCTACCGCATGCAGGTCGACTATAAACCGTTCAGAATCGCCATATTCAAACCTGACGAGATGCATCTGCCGGACGAACAGAAGACGTATTTTTCAGAAATCGTGTTCGGCCCGCCGGGTCAGCCTGACGTTGTCATGCTCACCGCGGATGATCTCATCGTCGACGAAACCGGCCGGATCGGGGTTGATTTGAGCCGGATCGGCCCGCTGCCGCCGGGAACCAGGTTTGGCGTTACCTCAGGCGAATTGAAAAGGTTCAAACAACGCTATGACCGCCCGTGAGGGCTTTTCTTTTCAAACCAACAACCGAACATTTATTCGTAAGGGGTGTAATTATGAGGGGCCACGTGTATCAACGAGGAAAGACCTGGACCTATGTAATTGATCTGCCGCGGGATCCGGTGACAGGAAAGCGCCGGCAGAAATCAAAAGGCGGATTCAAAACGGAAAAAGAAGCGTGGGCTGCTTGCAGAAACGAAATAGCAAGGATCGAGAAGGGTCAGAATGTTCAGGATGAAAACATGCTGTACCGAGATTTCTTGGGGATCTGGCTGGAAGAATACGCGAAGTCCAAATTGAAACCAACGGTCTATGAAACAAACAAGCAGATCATCGAAAAACGAATTGTTCCAGAACTCGGCAACCTGAAGTTGCGTGAGCTGACTCCACTGCGCATCCAAAGGTTTTACAACAAACTCCTGGGTACTTACTCTCCCGATTACGTCAAAACCATTCATTCGGTGGTCAGC
>DATNQC010000289.1:0-18151 GCA_036702885.1 Oculatellaceae cyanobacterium
TTGATTTAAAAGACAGCCACCCATTTACCTTGGGGAATTTTGCCTTTATGCATAACGGCACGCTCTCTCCTGCAGCCGTTCATTGGTTGAATCGCCAGGTGGAACGCTACCATCAGCGCTTCCCAAATGAGATACCAAAGCCTCAAAGTCAAACCGATAGCGAACGGGTTTTTCTGTATATGATGGGGCGTTTACGGGAAAAATGCGGAACCCTGGATCATGAAAAAATCTCGACACCGCAATTAGAAGCCGTCTTTCAGGAAACCTTGCAACGTTTGGACTGGCTCAACCAAAGACAGCAAGGCAACCAGCTCGTTCTGAAAATAGGTCCCTACTTAAAAAATTCAACAGGACTCGATGTTCAAGATCCCTCACGTTATCGGTTTTTATATGGCATGAATTTTTTCCTGAGTGATGGAAATCGCATTTTGCTAAGCCGCAGCAATCGTCCAATCCACATCACAGGAATACCGGATGAAAACGGTCGTGCAAAAGCCGTGTTAATTAGCAGTTATCCCATTCAACCCCAAGAAGACACTAAGACCTTCCTCAAATGGTGGAACTTACCTAATAACCACTATTGCGTGGTCGAACGGAACAACAACCGCAAAACCATTGAATACCGCATGGACTCTTTCTACCAAAAAGACACTCCAGACATGCGACAGTGGAAAGCGGCCATGAAAGTAAGATCCACTATTGAACGGGTGGGGCAACTGTTCACCTCATCCGAAAAAGCCAAAGGGTAGCTTCTGGCTATAAAATATGCTCCAGGCCGTAAATCAGCCCTTCAAAGGTCATGACCTTTTTGCAGGCCAATGCAACACCCGGCATAAAGGAGCTTCGATCCATACTGTCATGCCGGATGCTTAAAATTTGCCCTGGGGCGCCCAAAAGCACCTCCTGGTGAGCCACGTAACCCGGAAGCCGAACGCTGTGAATCCGGATTTCCGCTGGGCCTTCACCACCCCGCGCCCCAGCGTAGGTTTCTTTTTCCGGTGCATTGGTCACGCCGAATTTTTCACGGCTCTCCCGCATCAATTCCGCCGTTTTAATGGCCGTACCACTGGGTGCATCGGCTTTTTTGTTATGGTGCATTTCAATAATTTCGGCATGGTCAAAGTATTTTGCGGCTTCTCGCGCAAATTTCATCATCAGCACCGCGCCAATGGCAAAGTTTGGCACGACCATACCGCCGATTTTTTTCTCTCTGAGCGCTTGATCGATTTTTTCGAGCTGATTTGGCGTGAGCCCCGTGGTGCCAATGACTGGACGGCAACCAGAATCAATCATCCGCAGCGTATTGTCAAAAACCGCATCCGGATGCGTAAAATCCACGCAAACCTCTGGTTTGTACTGCTTCAGAACCGTTTGCAGGTCGTTTTCAATCAACTGCCCCGTCGCGGTATCCACCTTAAAGACATGCTCCAGAGCTTGCCCATTACCGTTATGATCCGCCACGCCCGCTAAGGTAAGTTCCGGATCTTCAAGGACGGTTTTGACCACTTCCCGGCCCATTTTGCCCAACCCACCGCAGACCGCCACCCGGATCATTTTTGTGTTGACATTTGCTGTTGCCGATTCCATGCCTGCCGTCTCCTTACAACTCTCAATGCCGGAGTTTTAACAGGAAGGCGGGCATTGCGCAAGGCCGGAGCACCCCGGTCCCGTCGATTGGTGGTGGCGCCACGAATGGCCGACAAGGCGAAAAATACAGCGGAACACTATTGGAGACAGTGATTATTCCCGCATCCTTGAGGCTCTTTAGAAAGCGCTTCCAGTTTTTGCTGAAAGGCCGCAATATATGTTTCCCGCTGAAACTGCGAAATATGGGCCACTTCCCTGGCGATAAACGGTTGGCATACTTCGAAACCGTTAAACTTCAAGATTCCATGATGTATGGGCAGCAGAAGCGTTTCCAGCGGGGGGTGGAAGCCTTCCCTTGAATAATGATCTTCAGGGCCGCCCGTTGTGATGGAAAGCACCGCTTTTTTACCTTTAAACGAACCGGTCCCATACCATTTCTCGCGACTATAGATGGCCTTGAACGCGAAAACCCTGTCAACCCAGCCTTTCATGATGGCCGGCATGCTGAACCACCAAAGCGGAAATTGCAGTACCAGCACATCGCACCAGAAGAGCTTTTCCATTTCCGCCGCAATATCGGCGCTAAAGCCGCCGTGTTCGGTTGCATGGGCTTCCTCCAGCTGCTGCTTGAAATAGGCGGCGTTATGGACGGTCGTGAAATTGCGGCGATCGGAAACGGGTTGCCATTGCTCTCCATAGAGATCCGTTTGCCTGATATCATGGCCGCCCGCCCGCAGATGCTCAACAGCGCCATTGCACAGGGCGTAATTGAAACTTTGCGGTTCGGGATGGGCGATCACAAAAAAATATCGTGTCATATGTGTTTCCTTGGCTGTTTTCCGCATTATTCGGCATAAGTTTTTTTGGGGCAAGTACGCTTGTTTTTAGGATATACTCATAAAAAGCATACTTAGGCGGGAAGAAAAAAATGCTCAAGGAAAAAAAGCCGAAAACCTCCGAATGTCCAGTGGAAACCACGCTTAGCGTTATCGGCGGCAAATGGAAATCAATCGTTTTATATTATCTGCTAAAACAGCCTGTGATGCGTTTTAGCGACCTCCGGAGGGTAATGCCTTCCGTTACCCACCAGATGCTTGCGAAACAACTGCGCGAGCTGGAATCAGACGGTCTGATCCATCGGACGGTTTATCCGCAGGTCCCGCCAAAAGTTGAATATTCCCTGACCGAATTTGGTTTGACCCTTGAGGCTGTCATCCTGGCGATGAAGGAGTGGGGACGCCTTTATAGTTCACGCGACGACTACGGCAAGAAAAACTAGGTCCAATCGACATTTTAAAGATCCGGTGTTTGACCGATGAGGTCAGGGACTGCATTGGAAGCAGATGACACGGATGTCATCGTGCCCTTGCCTTGTCACGGACGACAATGGCAGGGGCGGTGAAAATGCAGTCCCTGACTGAATGCGCCTCAGGAGGTTGAATGTCGATTCTCCCTAGGTCGAGTCGACATTCAAGTTAAGCTCATATGTGGAAAGCTGCTAAATGGATAAAAGCCAGGAAGTAGGATGCTTTTCGGTCATATCGTGTGGCAATGCGTCAACAATGCTCAACCGATGGGGCAGGAAGAATAAGGCGCTTTCCCCGGGGTTTTACGGCAAGGGCGTCCGCCACTTGCGGATGGCCTTGCGAACCCCTGAACTGCCGCTTGACCAGCGCCTGAACTTAAGCGAAAAGCTGCGCGAAGGCCAGATCCGGGAGAAACCCGAACCAGTCTATTACTACAACTGGGTTGGCCCCCCGTCCACTTTTGAGCATTGCCCGCTTCATCTTTGGAGCACCGTCTCACGTTCAGGTATTGACCGGATTGCCGCCGTTGGGATGCAGAATTTGCCCCGATATATAGGATGAATCCTTCGCGGCCAGAAAAACATAGCACGGCGCCACTTCTGAAGGCTGCCCCGCACGTCCCATTGGCGTGTCCACTCCAAACTCCTGCACATCCTGCTCGGAAAAGCTGGATGGAATCAGCGGTGTCCAGATAGGTCCCGGCGCAACCCCATTCACCCGGATGCCACGTGACAACAATTGATTGGATAGAGAACGTGTAAATGTCACGATGGCTCCTTTGGTGGTGGAGTAATCCAGGAGATGAGCCGAACCTCGGTAAGCGGTGACAGACGCCGTATTGATAATCGCGCCGCCTTCTGGAAGGTGAGGCAAGGCCGCTTGGGTCAAATAGAACATTGAAAAAATATTGATGCGAAAAGTTTGCTCCATCCGGCGCATGTCAAGCGTCGCAATATCCTCATTTTCCCAATGCTCTCCCGCATTGTTGACCAGAATATCCAGTCGCCCAAACGTCTGAATGGTTCTTTGAACGGCTTCATGGCAAAACGCTTCTTCTCCAATGTCTCCTGAAATAAGCAAACAGCCCTTTCCATAAGCCTCAACCGCGCGAGCGGTTTCCTGGGCATCCTCATGCTCATTGAGATACACAATCGCAACATCCGCGCCCTCTTTCGCATAGATCACCGCCACAGCGCGACCAATGCCGCTGTCTCCCCCTGTAATCAACGCCACTTTGCCTTGAAGTTTTCCGGCAGGCTGATAGTCCGGATCATCAAAAAGTGGTTTGGGCGCCATACGACTTTCGCGGCCGGGCTTCGTTTCCTGATGCTGAGCTGGACGCGCTTGCAGTTTTTCCTCGGTTTTCGCAGTTGTGCGTGCTGCCTCGGCCATAGCAATCCCCCTGTCATTCATAATGGGGGCATTATGCGAGTTTATGCATTAATCCGCAATGGCCATGCGGCTATTAAACACCGAGATAAGTCTTACGCAGCGAAAGTGAGGAATTCAGGCATTGCTGGGGATATAGGGATACCAGCGATTCACCCAGGCTTCCAGTGTTTTAAGCGTTTCAGCCAAATCCCGACCCCGCTCGGTCAATTCATACTCGACCTTGGGCGGAATGGTGGGATACTGGTGCCGATTGATCAAACGGAACTTTTCCAGGTGCTTGAGCCGTGCGCTCAGCGTGCGTGGAGAAATCCCGGAAATTTGCTGTTCCAGCTCCACAAAGCGCTGGCGTTCAAACTGATGCAGAATATGAATGATTTGAAAGGAATACTTGTCGCCGATCAACTCCATCGCCCGCTCAATCGGGGACTCCATAGCATACAGGCTGGCATGCATCAACCGATTGAGGTTTTCGGTCATGTCCTGCAAGGAGACATCCGATTGCAAAGACTGAGCTTCCGTCTCGGCCGCTGCCAATTCGTCGAGAGTTTTCGGCACGATGCGCATCCTTATTTCAATCTGCTTTACTTGTTATAGTATAGCCACCGTTTAGGCGCAAATCAATCCTTCCCGGATTCTGGAAAAGAAAAACGTAACAAGGCGGCTGGGTTCCAACAACATTGGTCATGCATCTTTCTCACAGCACTTCCCTAAAAGCACATGTAGGCGCTGAGAATGAGGTTCTTGGGGGACATATGAACACAATGTAAAGTCGGATCGCAATTATTTTCAACTGGTTGTTTTTATACAGTTGTAAAGAATAGCCGAAACGGCAGGGATGATATGCGTCAATTGGCACAAGTATTACAAATTATTGGCCTGGTCAGCGTTTTGACGTTTACCCTGGCGCTCGGTGGCCTGTATAACGATATGGTTGAGAAAGCGCCAAAGCCTGCCGTTATGATTTCAGGCGCTTTGGGCTAAATTCCAGATTTTTAGCGCACAGGACAGGCCTTCCATTCGGTAAGACTGGCTTTTAAGTAGAGCCGAACACAGCCTTATTGCCGGATTCCCAGGCTCCTTTCAGCACTGAAAATACCCGGATTCTCATCCCGGCCGGTGAGCTGGCGGGTAATCAGGTATTGCATTTTCGGCACCAAAATGCCCAGGCAGAGCATTGCGCCTACCATTGAAATGGTTCGAGCCACATAATTCAGGTTTTGGTTCAATCGGTGGAATAGGTCTGCCGTACCACCCCATTGAAGCAATTTGGGCAATTGCGACGCCGTCTGGACCGGCTCCTGTTCCAGACGATTCAGCAGTTTGTCACCATATTGCGTCATCGAAGTCCGCAACTGATTGAATTTGGACAGATTCCGAAGGTTACGCGGATCCGTGACCAGATCGCCGATGACGTCCTGCGCCCGCTTAAGGAAGCGGATATCATTTTCCAGACCACCCACTAACAGGTTTTTCAGTTTCACATCCAGTTCCGGACTCGATTCCAACAGAGCTAGCGAGAACAGTTGCCCCCGTTCGCCCATCAAACGCTCCCGAATCATCCGTTGATACTGTTCCAGCAGCGGACGTGCTGTTGTTTCAGGCGTAGCCGCCTGGAGCATTTCGCCAAACAAGGCATCCATCCGCTCCACAACCTGCGCTTTCAAGGAACGCGAAGAGGTGGCTCCGCCCAGCAAGCCGTTCAGCCGTTCCACTTGTTGGGAAAGTTTCCGCAGTCCGCGGCCCCGCTGCACTTGCAGCAAATAAGGCACTTCCCGAAGTTTTTCCGGCGTTAGCGCTTCATCTACACTAAGAATCCCTCGCTCTACCAAAGGCCCCCTTAAGGAAGCCAGCTCTTCCTCCAGCAACTCACCCAGAGGCAGGTGACGGCTGACAGCTTCTTCCAGCCAGCCGCCCAACATCTCTGCCTGATTGATCCGGGAGGAATTTTCTCCCAACGCCCCCCGTAGAAGATTCAGACTGCGCCGCCACATGGTGCTTGCCTGATCCAACGCATCCACCTGCGCCAGTTGGCGGAGTTGCTTCTGAATATGCTGTTGCTCCGTAGATGACAGCTGATCCCAGATCCCGCCAAAGATTTCCGATTGTCTCAACGCTTGCCCGTTCAACTTCGGTCGCCCTTCATTCCAGGTGACTTCCAGGCCTGCCGAATGACGGAACGCGTTTTTAAGCGCAACAACCAGTTCCTTGCGCTGGGGTGCGCCCAAGTGCGCAAATCTTGCATCTTTCTGCTGTTGAATGGCAGCAATGAGCCGATCCAGTTCCGGAACAGTCGCTGACTGCCCCAAAGATGCCTGAACAGCAGATACAGCTCGCCCTACCTGTTCAGGGTTTAAACCATAAGCGGCCAGCTCTTTTTGAAGAAGCGCGATAACTCCATTTTCTCCAGCCAGAGGCGCTTGCCGCAGTCTGGTTTTAAGAGGCGCCATGGACTGCTGCAACAGCGGATTGCGTGAACCTTTCAACAGATCCAGCACAAAGTCTTTTGGGACAGCACCCTGTTGGAATGCCGTCTGCATCGCAAGCCGCTTGCGGGGATCCGGCTCGGATGCCATCCATTGCCGGGTTCGCTCAGCCAGTTCACGGCTCATCGTTTGAGTCAGCGCCTCCGCTACTTTGGGTTGCAATTGGATGTGAGCATTAAAGAGCGGATTCAGCCCCTTACTGAGCAGGTTCATCACATGTGGCGCAAAGAGAATGTAGAAGTAGAGCGATACGACATCCCGGAAGACGACTTCAACCGCCTCAAACTTGCTCCGCTGGTTGGCAACATAGGCTCTGCCCACGACAATTCCGTTATCAACAACCAAAATACTCCCGTAAGAAGTATGCTCCACCGCATAACCAAGATTCTGAATCAGGTTACCGAGTGAATTTCCCCCAAAACGGACTGGTTGTTGTGTTGTGGAAGGTGTCTGTGCTGCTGAAAGGAGAGAATTGGATCGACTGCCGTTAAACAAGGGTTGGACTGGTAGAGCGGGAGCGGCGGAACGCGAAGCCTCAGGCTCGGCGGGGAACGACGCTCCCGCAGGGACAATCGTGGACATGGTGCGTCCAACCCCCGAAGGCACATAAAGTCCACCATTGGCAGGTGGCGTATGACCTTCTCGATTACTGAGCGGAACTGGCGATGAACTTGAATTTGCGAAAACCGAAAAAATGGATGGGACTACAGGTGATGAAGCACGGGAGACGAGTGTTTCAGCGGGAACAGCGGATTGCAATGCATCAGACATCAAGGAACCCGGTGTTCCCGCTGAGACAATCATGGGCATAGTCCGCCCAATGCCAGAAGGTACAAAGTGTCCGCCATCCGGAGAAGGAGCAAAGTCCGTCCGGGTGTTTGAAGGCGTCTGGGAGTCCGCGCCAACCTTGTCTGCCTTTCCTTGGTAGAAGTGTTTCAACACCCAGTTGGTTTTCAACTGGTTCAGCTTGGGAACCACATACGCAACACCGCCCAGGGCAACCCCGACACTAAACAGCCAGCGCAGCGATTTGATCTGCAGCAGTTTCTGCATCTCCTGAGCATCGCGCGTAAACAACTCCTGAGGCGTGAGATCAATACTGGTCCGTTTTCTGATCGGAAGATTCCAGGCAATTTCCCCGGATAAATGCTGACCTTTTGGAGAAATCAAGCGTTTGACGGCATCAAACAGCTTTTGCATGAGCCGGACGCCCCACAGCCAGATAAACGCGGCTGCAGATTCTTCCGTCAAACGTTCCTGAAAGCCCAGAAAGCCGCTGCGCATGCTTTCCGCCACCGTTCGGCCCACGATGACCGAGCCTTCCAAAGGCGCAATGGCAGCCGCCCCATCCTTCGATGTGGCAAGAAAAATTTTCTGAACTGACTTTGGTACAGCAACGCCTGCAATGGCATTACCGACCCTGGAAATGAAAGGCATGAACCCTTCCCTTAGCGCCAGGCTGATACAGGACTATTAAGTCGCCTCAAGCAACTTTGTTGCCAGAAACTCATGAAACATAAATCTCCAGCCAGACGCAAGCACCCGTTCAAGCTTCCGGGGGCAAAAGTTTGAAATTCCAATCAGGGTGCGGAATAGGGTTTCGCAACGACCACATTCCCTTTCAGGATAGCTTTCTCCCGTTCTACGATTTCCTGAGTGCCTTCCCAGTAAATCACACCATCCCGGTAGAAACGTTCCAGCTGCTCTGGCAAGGGAATGTTGACCTTACCGGCATAAATGTCATGGATGCTTTCGATGTACTGGCGAGGATTGCCAATGTCGCTCCAGTATCCAGGCACCATTTGAGCCCACATTTTGCCCGCCTCAGGGTGTTTTTTCACATAAGCCAGTACTCTTGGGAAGATATCCATCGCAAAGTCAAACGACACTTCATCAGGCGCCGGTTTCCCTTCTAAACGCGCTTTTTCGCGGGCATTCGCCAGCAGCTCTTCATAAATCGTTTGAATCAGCGGATATGCCTGCGGAGAAAAGATATAAAAACCGGTATTCCCAAGGAAAGACTTAGCCTCCGCCCGGGACGGCTTTTCCTGAAACTCCGTAATATTGCCCGATTGCCCGTCAGCACCGGAAGCATCCGTTACAATGATGCCAAACTTATCCACATCTTCTTCCGCAACAGGCTGACAGCCAAGGGTCAAGAGCGCCTTCTCCCGGATGTGAGCCTCCATTAACAAGGAAAAATCGGCATCCGTCACTGCGTCCCCTTGCACCACCAGCAATGGCTTGGTCAGGTCCAGAAAATCCACATATTCCGGCAAGGTCAGCATTTTTCTCAGGCCTCCAGCCGTACCGGAAGGCTCTTTTTCATCCAAATAAAGAACGGTTTCCGCTTTTGAACGCGCCAGGCTCGTTTTAACGGACTCCGGTTTAAAGAAGGTGTTGACAATAATTCGCTTGAAGCCATGCCACGCCAGATGGTTGGCAATGCATTCAATGACGGTTTGTGAACCTACCAACGGCACACCGGGCTTGGAGCAATGGGTGCTGTTTCCGGAAATCCGCTCAAAGCGGGTCGCCAGACCGGCACCCAAAATAGTCGCCTGAATGGAGTGCTGCTGCACCTGCCGGACAGGGGGGGCGGGTGTTTTACGAGGATTAGGCGTAATAATGTCGCCTTCCAGTTCCAGCTTAAGGCCGGGCAACTCCACTTGAGATCCCGGTAACGCAAAGTACAGAATACCCTCTGGAGAAAGAACTGTCGCCATGAAGCCGCCTTTTCCCCAGAAAAGTTCCAGATCGAAGGGTGTATTCACGCTTTTCAGAACGCAACCAAGCACCTTCCCCGTTTGGGTGTCCAGGATTTGGAGCTCATTCTCCTCCCCTACAGCCTTCAACCCAATCCGGCCCTTTTCGTGCAAACTATCCAAACGAATGGAAGGCACCGTTTCCGTCATCATCTCTGCGTCTCCGTCCCCATAACTCTATTACCTACTCTACACTCATCCATTATGCAGAAAAGTCACCCAAAGCCCAAATGGAACACTTAGCGGATAGAAATATTACAAATCGTTAAGAATTCAAACCAACCTTTCGCTCAAAAAGCAATTCTTTGGATATCAAATTTTTATATCAAGTATAAGACATAGATTTCCAACCATCTCTTCCACCCTCTTCAGAAGTATGTGCAAAAGGAGTCCCCAAATGGCTTTAACATTCGCTACCCCCGCATCCAACCCGCAAAAAGAGCTGCTGAAACTGAACAAGCAAATCCAGAGCGTCCGGAACGAAATGGAATTCGTTGAAATTCTGGCTCAATTCTGGCCTTTGCCAAATATGGCTCAAAAAATGGAGCGCCTGGAGCGTAAATTGGCCCTTCTCAACGCCCAAGCCAGCCGTTACAGTACTCTGAAAGCTTCTTAAGTTATACATATTATGTAAGTGCACACACTTTCGATATTCATTAAGAAATAGACTTATAGCGTAGCGGAAACTGCGGTTTTCGCTTTTCTCTTATAATTTTGAAGAGTAGATACTTAAAAATTTGACAGTTGTTCGGATATTTTGATACCAAAGAAACACAACACTTATAACCGAACGCAATTCCTTCATACACCATCAGAAACCCCATAAACCACTTATAATCGGACACTATAGGTGGTCGAACACCATTTCTGAAAATTCGGGGCCATCAACTTATAAGCTTATAACTGGACAACTATGAGTAAGCTGTCAGAAGCGATCAAAGCAGCAAGAGAGAAAGCTGGCTTTAAACAGATTAAAGTCGCCGAGCTGATAGGGGAAACGCAGTCAAACTATAATTCCATGGAAAATGGAAGACGCCCCATCTCGAAAGCGACGATAAGAAAGCTGGCTAATATACCGGGCTGGCCGCTCTCAGAGGAGGAGATGCTCCTCCTTAAGGGAATGGAATCTATAGGGATCCCCCAGCAGGCGCTGCTCGCACAGCTGACTGATGAGCAGATCATCGAGTATCTATGTAGGCGCTTCCCTGATGAAAAGGACATGAAAGCTTTCGCTAAGCTGGTTCTGAAAAGAGTGACGCCAAAAACCTAACAATAGTGGGTCTTTGAGCGATCATTTCACCTAGTGCCTCATCTGTCAGGTTATCTAGTAACTCTTCCTTCGTTGGTGGATCAAAAATAACGGCCATTCCTGCCCCTCTGGTCCTGCCTTGTATTTCTGGGAGTCGAAATTATTTTCTAGTGTAAGAAGCTCGGCTTTAATAAGTCAAATTCATGTTACCCACTTTTACACGAGAGACAAAAAAGCCGCCCCTTGCGGGGAGGCCGGGAGTTGAAAAACTGCTATGAGACAGCCGTGGCGCTTTTTAGCTTCCGCCTGGACATATAGCGCCACCTCCCGGCAAAAACCGGAGAAGGTGGCATCTGTTATGGCCGATGCAGCCACTCATAGCAGGGTTTTCAAGCCCTCACCGCCCACCAAGGGCGACGCAAGAGATCCTAGCGAAGGAGCGAAATCATGGCAAGCTTAAATAATCGATACACAAGAGGTTCATCGGCTAAGCTATAATCTTCCCTCGGATTTGAAAGAAGGATGCGAAAAATATGAAAAAGCTTTTGGGGCTTTGCTTGTGCATGGCTTTCCTCTGCATTCCGGTTCAGGCTGCTCAAACGAATGAGAGTCCTTTAACCCACGGTAACGTCCAGAGGTTTATCCGTAAGGGAGTTACCACCCAATCAGAAGTTTTAGAAAGGTTTGGGTCCCCTAACATCACCACCATTGACGGTGAAGGCAATGAAGTATGGACGTATCAAGCTCATGCTAGCGAGGGGCAAAGCTCCGCCAAGAACGTTTATGGAACTGTTGCTCTTGCCGGAGCTGCAAAACGAACTATAGGCTTTTCACAATCCAGTAAGACCATGACACTTATTTATTAAATTTGACCCAGATAAGAAGGTTAAAGACTTCAAAAGTATGTCAACGAGTTTTTTAATGAGGAAGCATCATGCGAGGTCTCAGCCTTCTTTTGGCCTTACTAATTACAACCTGCTGTGAAGCAAAGCAGCCTCCGCCCCCGCAGTTGACCAGCCTTCAGGTCCAGGCGATTCAATCCAAGGAATTTGAGACGTCAAAACAAATTGCCTTCGCTTCGACGCTTTCTGTTTTGCAGGACTTAGGCTATACGGTGGAATCGGCCTCCATGGAAACCGGATTCATTACTGCCAAAAGCCCAACGCAAACAAACAGCCCGGCTAATCAGTTTTGGACATCTACAGTCAAAAACTCCGAAACGAAAGTAACTGCCTTTATTGAGCAGTTGAAGCCAACAGCTACCCGAGTCCGCCTTAATTTTGTGAACTCTGAACAGTTGCAGCGCCTTGGAGGTGCTTGGGGTGGAGCAAAGCAGGTTAAGGATACCCCTGTGCTTGATCCCTTACCCTATCAAAACGCCTTTACCAAGATAGAAGAAGCTATTTTTATAAGAAACGGGGGATGATGGTCAAGCAAATCCCCCCTGACCTCCGGCTCAACCTCGATGCCCAGGTCCAGGAGCGAGGCGAGGATCTGGTGCTGAAGTTCGACTTGTTCGGGGAAACGCACATCCTGCGCTTCGATGCAGAAAAGCTCGCGGAGCGGGCGGCGAAAAGGGCGAGAGAGGCGAAGATCTCACGCCTGACGCCGAAACCCACACCACTCCCCTTTGAGATTGTGAAGCGACTCTGCGATGACTCCGGCGTCCTCCTTCCTGGCGCAGAGGAGTGGATTTATGAAACCTACATGCGCCGGTGGGACGACTGGGGACATCCGGACGACCTTGCTCGGGAGCTCCGGCGGAAGTCGCCACCGCTGTTTCCACTCGAAAAGGAAAAGGTCGGCATCAGGAATAGAAAAACAGTCATCGGATGGGGATTTCTAGAACTCCTGAGCGAGGAAGGGCTGAAAGATCCCGTAGGCGCATCTAAAAAAATTGCATGGTCGATTTTTAGGCAGCAGTATGGCGAATGAAATCTGGATAACGTATCAGCACGTGTCAGATCCTCGACAGGAAAAAGAGGGACTGTCGATTCCCGTGCAACAGGAAATCAGCCAGGACTACATCAAGGAACAAAGCGGCGTTCTGTTTCGGTAGTATATCGATCTCCAATCAGCAAGCAGGCTGGACGGAAACAGTTGTGTCCGATTATAAGTGGTTTATGGGGTTTCTGATGGGAAGAGTCAAACGAAAGGAATGAAATCTGATGGAGTTTAAAAGCCCGCCGATAAAGCGGACTTCATCTGAATTTCCTCTTCGCGGTGGAAGTTATACCCAGAAGACGTTTTCTCCTTTTTTAATCACTCGAAGCTCGGCAGGCGTATAGTCATCTGTAACGATGGTCTTAACTTCAGTCCATTGATTGGGTCTTAAATCTATATTCGCAGCTTTGATGGCTTCATCCTCACTTTCAAAAGCACCTAAAATTTCGATCTTGGTCTGTTCTTCGATTTTCTCTTTCAAAAAAGAAATAAATTTCAGCGGCATAGGGGCATTCACCTGATCCTTCAGGGGACTGGTGCGAAACAGGCATTCGACCGCTTCACCCTGCGAAATCTTCAGTTTTTTCGCCAGCGCAGCGACAGCTTCTCTTACATCTGGAGCGATCTCGACGGAAAACTTTATCTTTCCTTTACGCGGGCGACCCGGTCCGACAGCCAGCCGACCGGCTCTGTAGTCGTCCACGTAGTCTTCCAGCAGTTCATAGAAGATTTTCCAGGCTTCAGCTTCCGTGTCGCCAGCGCCTATAATGTCGTCGCAGAGCGGCGACTGCACGATATGGTCGCCATTTTCGTCCACCCGGTGGACTGCGGTCAGTTTTATCGATTCGATATTCATCGTAGTCCGAGGCTCCTTCTGATCTGGCTCATTATAGCAGTCTTTCACGAACGTCTTTCCCCCGTTTTTGTGCGCTACCGCGAAGCGGGCGACAACTTTGCCGTTCGAATCCAATACGACATGATGCTTCGTGGAGCGACCAATGGTGTACCCGGCTCTTTTTAGCCAGTTTTCAAACTGTCGGTAGTCCATCGGGGGCATCAGTGGCGTCCTTCCTTCTAGCCAGTCCAATATTTTCTCCAGAGAAAATCAAGCAAAATTAATTTTTCTCCAGATAAAAGCAAGGACTCTCCCTGTGGCCATCAGAAACCCCATAAACCACTTATAATCGGACACCTCCCGGCCCTCCCCGGTAGGGTATCCAAAAGGAAAGGGGGTAAGAAGATGTTTACATCTTCTGAAGCTGATTGAGCTGGTGCGTCAGTTATACCTGCAGGTCTACTGGCTCAAAAAGCTAATAGCCCTACTGCTGATACAGTAGAGCTATAAAGGCTAAGATGAGGCGGCTCCGGGGAGCCGCTTCTTTTAAAGCGTAACATAGCGCGCAAAGGATCTCAAGATGTCTGAAAATGACGCTCCAAACGGAAGCCTGGCCGCCCATTCCACACTTACACCCTGGATGAACCGAAAGACTGTGATGTAACTTTACGCGTCCCCCCGACAACCAAGGTTTCCCCGCAGGGACAAAACCTGAATGTTCGATCCTGTTGAGTTGCGCGATTTCATCGGCTCGGTCCGTCCATCCTCCCGGCATCCCCAGAAACCATTGAAACCTATCAGGAGCCATCTCTTTGACTAACCTGAAGAGAGGCTTTAGGGATCTACGCTTATAGAGTTGCTTTAGCCATTAACGCTGTTCTTCCCCCCAAGCCTTGATCTATGGGAGAGAGCGCAAGAAAGGCTTTTGCACGGAAGGCCTTGAGGACTTGCCCCTCCCGATGCAACAGTGCCTCCCAGGAATCCGACTACTTAGCCTTAAAGCACTTACCTCAGGCACACCTTGTAAGCCAATATACTATCCGATATACTTAAGGGGAAGCACTGCTTTCTCGTATCGGGATGTAGCGCAGCTTGGTAGCGCATCTGCTTTGGGAGCAGAGGGTCGCAGGTTCGAATCCTGTCATCCCGACCATTTCTTCCCCTGAAGACGCAAAACGTTTATATAGTGTATATCTTGGGAATATAAATAGTGGTGAGAGCCCACTATCCGAGGGGATTCCCAACGATATGCGTAGTAACCCAAAGTACCGCAAAACTACCGCACGAGGATCACACCCTCTGCCGTCAGGGCATACCCCTCTGCCTTTGGACAAACCGACGCTTTCGGTTCAAGAGGCGGCTTTGGTGCTGCATAAGTCGATGGATACCATTACCCGGTATTGCAAGAAAGGGATTCTCTTTGCCCAAGAGGTGAGTTACGGCAGCAAGAAGACCTATGTGATCCCCAGACAATCTATCCTGATTTACATGCAGGACCAGATACAAAAACAGGAGCTTGAAAAGCGCCAACGGTTACAGGTCGTTCCCCAGCAACCTAAGACGGAAGAGCATGGGGGCTACCTTAACCGGTTCCGGAAGGCGCTGGAATCCGGTTTGCTGGAAAACAAGGTCTACTCTCAGCGTACCGTGGACGATTACATATACTACCTGGAGCAGTACTTTGCCAAGTATGAGGTTATCTTCCCCGATCATCTGGAAACCGAGCTGATCGCCATGGCCCACACCAAGGCAAAGAAGGTTCACTATTACAAAGCCGTGGCCTGCTTCACTCGGTATCTGGTCCAAAAGAAGGTCGTATCGGAGGAGTTGCTGAAGGAGATCAAAAAGCTCAGGCCGCCGGAGAACAAAAATCCCAAACGCCATGTCGTTAGGCTCAATGAAATGGTCCTACTGGAATCGGCTTGCCAAACCAAGCTGGAGTTACTGATCCTTCGGCTACTGGCTTATACGGGGATCCGAGTCTCTGAAGCCTGCAACCTGAACTGGGAAGACATTGATTGGGAAGGTGCCCGGCTAGTCATTTGGAAAGGTAAGGGGGACAAGTCTCGCAACGTCTCCATTCCAACCAAGGCAATGGAGGTTCTGTATAGTTACCGGGAGAGCGTTAAACCTGCGATTGGAGAAATGCCCATCTTCCTGAATCGGGACGGCAACCGCATGACCCCTCGGGGTATGCATGATCGCTTGGATGCTTTGGGTAAACGGGTTGGCATTAAGACCCATCCGCATGCCTTACGTCGGGCTTTTGTTACGATTAGCGCTCATCATGGAATTCCAGTTGTTGCCCTGCAACACCAATGCGGCCACGTCCACTTGTCAACAACGACTAAGTATCTTCGCTCAACTGAGGATGAGGTCTTGGAGATTACACGAAGCATTAACTGGTAAGGCAATGAAGTAAGAAAGACGGGAGCTTGTAATAGAGGCTCCCGTTTTCTATGCGTGGCTTTGCCGTTTCTGACGTTCCTTCCAAGTCGGTGTATTCTTCCATTCGTTATCGATTTGTTTACCAAAGTGGGCAATCATAATGTTTTCGATTCGTTCACAAGCGGCTTTCATTGATTCGCTCTGCCGAGGTGTTGGAGTATGCCAAGCGACGTAGACCCGATCCGGATCTCGGCCAGCTTCTTCAAACAGCTTTGTAAAATGCTCATGATCCAGCCGAAGCCGCTGCTTCAGATTTCCCGCCTTGCCGACATAACGTACGGCAGGCTTGCCTCCCTTGGTGCCTCTGAGCATTAGGAGATAAACCCCTGGTTCCGCCGGTGGCTTAGCTTCATCATAGATGGTTGCAGGCGTGAAGCGATACGGCCCTAATTGATAGGGTTGTACGGACATAGTTGGTTTTCCTTCGGGATTGAAAGGGTAACAAGCTGATCAGTAAGCTCAGCGTACCAGGTTTGTTTTAAAAACCATAGCGAAGGAAATTTACGATTTTGTATCGGTTTCATAACCTTTACCTGTCTGACAAGATCAAGACATCCGGTTTGGGCTCTTTAAAGGACTTTCAGGCTCAACTGTTGTAAATTGTTTCTTAAATGTTTTTCGGAACATCTAGATGTCCACATTCCCCGATGACAACAATTTTGCATTTCTACAAGACCGCTGGCCGGATCTGGCCCAGCTTGCAGGCTATGCGGAAGCCTACGTTTACACGGATCCGCCCTCCAGCCTGGTCAAGCTCCGCATCTTCGCCGAAAAGATGGTGGATATCCTCTACTACGAGCTTGGCCTGAACAAGCCTTATGCCCTGAGCTTCCGGGACTTGCTCCATACGCCGGACTTCAAGAAGGCCATCCCCAATCAAATCGTCAATTTCCTGGATCTCATCCGCAAGGAAGGCAATAAGGGCGCGCATGAGAGCACCACACGCCTGAAATCCGAGGACGTGATCCGGGTATTGACCAATGTTCACAAGCTCTCGGTCTGGTTCTACAAAACCGTGACCAAAACGGAAGTGGAGACTCCAGCGTTCCAAATCCCGCAGCGTCCGCCCTCCCTTGAGGAAATGCAGGCCAAGCAAGCGGAACTGGAAAAGCAACTGGAGGAACTGCAAAAGGCGCAGGAAGAAAAGCGGGCGGAACATCCTCACACTCCCGCCACGGAAGCCCAAAAGGAAACTATCCAAGCCGAAGCCGCTCAAGCCGCTGAAACGGTCGGGTTGACCGAGGAGCAGACTCGAAAGCAACTGATTGACAGCTTGCTGGCAGATGCCGGATGGGAACTTCGGAAGAGCCCGGAAGACTATGACCCTAATTTGAACAAGCCCCAAGCCTTGCCGGAATATCCGGTCAACCACCAGCCCACCTCTTCCGGTATTGGTTACGCCGATTACGTGCTGATGGGGCCGAATGCCAAGCCCATAGCTGTCATTGAGGCCAAGAAAACCGCCCGCTCTGCCGAGGATGGACAGGCCCAGGTCAAGCTCTATGCGGACGGCATCGAGAAAGAAACCGGCCAGCGCCCCCTGATGTTCTACACCAACGGCCATGACATTTTCTTCTGGGATGACAAGTTCTATCCGCCCCGGCGGGTATGGGGCTTTTACGATTTGGACAAGCTGGAATATTTGCTATTCCAAAGAATCAACCGCAAGCCGCTGGCCCAGGTCGAGATTAATACGCAAATCACCGGGCGGGATTACCAACTGGAATGCATCCGCCGGGTTTACGAATCGTTTGAGGTGGAAGGCCGCCGCAAGGGACTGATCGTTATGGCCACCGGGACAGGCAAGACACGGGTGGCGGTGTCCGTCATCGATGGCCTGATGCGGGCCAATTGGGTCAAGCGGGTGCTGTTTCTGGTGGACCGGCGGGAACTCCGTAAGCAGGCCCTGGATGCCTTCAAGGAACACATGCCCGATGAAACTCCGGTGGTTATTACAAGCGGCAACAAGTACGAGCAGAATGCCCGGATATACCTGGCCACCTACCAGACCATGATCGATGCCTACCCGGCGTTTAATGTGGGCTTCTTTGATCTCATCATCGCTGATGAATCCCACCGTAGCATCTACAAGTATTACCGGGAGCTGTTCCAATACTTCGATACCCTGCAAATCGGCTTGA
>DATNQC010000291.1:0-2491 GCA_036702885.1 Oculatellaceae cyanobacterium
CTATTGCTCTGGTTGACGAGGCTTTTTATGAGATTTCCGTTCAGGATAACGGGCTGGGAATACAACCGGAACAGGCGTCAAGGTGTTTTCAAATGTTCCAGAAGCTGCATGGAGAAAACTATCCTGGCTTGGGTATCGGACTTTCTCTGGTGCGAAAAATTGCGGAAAGACATGGCGGTTATGCCACGATGGAAAGCGTGCCGGGCGAGGGCTCCGTGTTTCGGGTGCGGCTTCCCTTTTCGCCACCCATCCGAACAGAGTAAGTGAGCGTTAATGCAGGAGCCGTTTACAACGGTTGGCAAACAGGGCAGAAGTACGTGGTGCGTCCCCCGACGGTTTTGCTTTTAATAGGGGCCTTATCCTTGGGGCATTTGGCCTTTGCTTTGCGGTAGTGGAGCAGGTATGACGCGGGCAGGCAGTCGCGATCCGCATTGCAATCCACGGTGTTCTGCAACACGGTTTTCATCTGAAGATACAGACATTTCAAGTCTGATGCGGAAAGGCTGGCGATGGAACGCTCCGGGTGAACGCCGCACTGGTACAGAATTTCATCGGCATATACATTGCCAATGCCGGAGATGACTGATTGGTCCATCAAGGCTGGCTTGATTTGCCATTGAAGGCGTTGGAGGGCTGTGAGAAAGGCTTTTTCATCAAACGTTGGAGCCAACGCATCCGGTCCCAATTTGCTATTAGCCAGGTAAGAGTCCAGATTATCAATCAGCGTCAGTTTGCCGAACATGCGTTGCTCATGGAACGATAGTTCGCTGCCGTCATCCAAGTGAAACTGAACCCGAATGTGCGACAGAGGGCGCTTGGGATCGCCATAGGCGTTGACGGCGGTTTTTTCGTCTTTGGACCAGCTCAGATAGCCGGTCATCCCAAAGTGAAACAGAAGCCAAACGGATTGCTTGGGCTGAACAATCTTTACGAATAACTGTTTTCCCCGACGCTGGGTTTTGGCAATTTGACCGCCCACCAACTTTTTTTCGAGTGCCTGGGCTGTGAGCCCAGCCAGGATTTTATGCTGATTGACTTCCACGGCCTGAATGCGTCTGCCCAGCGCATAGCGTTCAATAAACTTCCGGAATACTTCAACTTCCGGTAATTCAGGCATGGGGTTTTCCTCCTGGGGAGAACTTGTTTGATGGCGCGTTGGCTTCAGTCTTTTAAAACCGTCGCTGAATGCGTATGACATCCTAATACGAACCCGAACAATGGGCATCCCCCCCCTGTTGCGCTATCCGACTGGGTCTATTCAAACAAGGGTATTCTGTAGGATGATAAAAAGCCTGATTGCTTTGAGCATTTGGAGAGCACGATGTCGAAACAAGCACGCCTTTTGTCACCGATTGTCCTTATTTTCATCACCGCCCTGATTGATATGATTGGTTTTGGCATTGTCATACCTATTTTGCCACTTTACTCCGAGCGCTTTGGGGCTGATCCCTGGCAAATAGGCCTGCTGTTCGGCAGTTTTTCGCTAATGCAGTTTATTTTTTCTCCCATTTTGGGTCGCTGGTCCGATCAGGTGGGTCGCCGCCCGGTCTTATTGGTCAGCGTTTTGGGGACTGCGCTTGGCTTTCTGATGCTGGGCTTGGCAAATTCATTCTGGATGCTGTTTCTGGGCCGTATTATCGATGGTATTTCCGGTGGAAACATTTCAACGGCCCAGGCGTATGTTGCGGATGTGACCCCTTTGGAAAAACGCTCAACAGCGATGGGGCTGATTGGCGCTGCGTTTGGGCTTGGCTTTATGCTGGGGCCGGCGTTGGGCGGTTTGCTGGGCCATTATTCGCTACACTTGCCGTTTTATTTTGCGGCGGGGCTGGCTTTCTTAAATAGTGTCCTCATCTATTTCTTCTTGCCGGAAAGTTTACCGGTGGAGAAGCGCCAGGTGAAGTCCGGGAGTCTCTGGTCGTTTCAGGGCTTGGGGGCCGCGATGGGGACGCCGTTTGGGACTATCCTGCTGTGCAGCCTGGCCTGCACTATCGCTTTTTCGCTTGTAACGGGACTGTTTACATTATTCACCACACACCGTCTCCATTGGGATGCGCGTACAAACGGCATGCTGTTTGCTTACATCGGCTTTCTGGGCATTATGATCCAAGGTGGTCTGATCCGCCGTCTGGCGCCAAAGTTGGGTGAAAAGCCCTTGGTCATTTGGGGGACGGTGCTGCTCTTTGCGAGCATGCTGGTGTTACCGCTCAGCAACAGCTTGTTGTTGGTGCTGCTGGCCTCATCCGGGTTGGCAATTGGAAATAGTCTGGTTGTTCCTATGCTGGCCGGCTTGGCTTCCAAATCCGCTGATGGGCAGTCGCAAGGCTCCGTGATGGGCTTGATGCATTCCGGCGCGAGTCTGGGCAGAATGATTGGTCCTGCTTTGGGCGGCTTGCTGTTCAATTTTGATACGCTGCATCCTGAGCTGCCCTATGGCATTTCTCCGTTCTGGGTTAGCGCCCTGCTGATGCTGTTTGGCGTTGTGTTGGCT
>DATNQC010000295.1:0-4610 GCA_036702885.1 Oculatellaceae cyanobacterium
ATTGAATTCAAAACGGCCAAACCCTTTGCGCCCTTTATCCGCAATCTGGGCGCGAATATTGCCCCCGCGCATATTTTAAAGCCGGTCGTCGCCAAAGGCCCCAAGGCGTTTTCGGCATTCTGGAGCGTTAACGATGCTGCGAAGTCCCCGGAAAAATTCGTCTCCTCCGGCATGTGGCTTTTGGATAGCTATGATCCACGCCTGAAAGTCACCTTCAAGCGAAATCCCAGGTTTTTCATGGTGGACAAGAAAAAGCGCCGCCTGCCCTATCTGGATCGCTACGTGCTCAGCTTTGTGGGCGATCTGAACAACCAGGAGCTCCAGTTTGAGCAAGGTAAGTCGGATATGTATTCGGTGCCGGGCAATTTTGTCTCGCATGTCCGCAAGCTCAACAAGCCGGATTTCCACCTGTACAACCTGGGACCGACGTCCGGCACGACCTTTATGGCGTTCAACCTAAGCACCCGAAAAAACGCACAGGGCAAGCCGCTAGTCGATCCCATCCGTTCCGAGTGGTTCAACGATGTCAACTTCCGCCAGGCCATCAACCACACAATCAACCGGAACGACATCGTGGCTAATATCCTGAAAGGCGTCGGCGCGCCGTTATTCACCGCGGAAAGTTTGTCCTCCATCTATCTCAACAAGAAACTGGCCGCCGGTTTCCCACCCGATCCGGAATATGCAAAGGAACTACTCAAAAAAAGCGGCTTCACCTGGGATGAACGCGGGAACCTGTTGGATAAAAAAGGCCGTCGCGTGGAATTCACCCTGCTCACCAACAGCGGCAATACGGAACGCGAGGCCGTCGGCGTCAACATCAAGCAAGACCTGGCCACCCTGGGCATGAAAGTCAACTTCAAGCCCATTGAGTTCAACGTGTTGGTCGGCAAATTGGGCGAGGGCTCCTGGGAAACCATGATCATGGGCCTCACCGGTAGCAACCTGGAACCCCACGGCGGAGCAAACGTTTGGACCAGCGGGGGGTCTATCCACCTGTTCAACCAGCGTCACATCGAACCGGGCAAGCCGGTCCGTCTGGATGATTTGCTGCCTTGGGAGAAGGAACTGGATCGCCTGTTCGCTCAAGGCGCGCAAACGTTTGATTTTAACGAACGCAAGCGCATTTACGATCAATATCAGCAGATTATTTATGATCAGGCCCCGCTGATTTATCTTTACTCTCCGCTTCAAATTCTGGCCGTGCGGGATCGCATCCAAAACTTTGATCCCACGCCGCTAGAGGCCTTCCACAACCTGGAAGAAATCTGGATCAAGGAAAACAAGTAAACCAATAATCCAATTCATACAGGCCATGACGTCTCTCTTTCGAGAGGCGTCATATTTTTCCCCTACAATTTGTCACCCAGTGCAATGCAACGGCGCAGAAAAAAATTCTGCACCGTCGATCAATTGAATGAATCTCTATCGCGTGTTATTGCCGCAAACGATCGGCCAAAACCTGCAAATCCGACAGTAATTGAGGATCCGCATTTTCTCGCGATTCCAGCGCCATCTTGAAAACGGCGGGAAGATTCAGCGCACGACGCTTTTTAACGCCTGCAAAATACGCGTCCGCAAAATTCCGGGGAATGCGCAGCCGCCAGTTGTATGGTCCACTGGTGCCGGGGCGGTTATAGACTTCCTCCAGACCGAAGAGATCGGCAAAAAAGAGCTGCACCTGTCGCGCCGGACTGGTGAACAACTCCGCCAGCTTGGCTTCCAGCAGCGCTAGCGGATCAGTACCTAAAGCGTTCCGGAAAGCTTCTTTCTTTTCCGGATCGCGGATTAATTCCTCGGTGAGCCAGCCGGCATGCTGCCACACGTCGGCTTCACTTTCTTTCTGTTTGGCTTTTACCAGCTTTTTCGCCCAGCAGATCAAAGGCTCGTTATCGTGCGAACCCGGCGTAATCCAGTAGCGTTCGGCCACGTTACGTCCGTGGAAAATATCGCTGGGGTTACGCGGATCGGAAAACTGGGTCACACGGATGCCACTCAGGTTCAGACGTCTCAACACATGCTGCACCGGCGTGGTCAGGGTGCCAAGGTCTTCGCAAATAACGGATGCCAGGCTGATGCCCTTGTTCCGCGCCGCAGCAAGAACCACGTTTTCAATCACCCGCGCATAACGAGACACGACTTCATCAGTCATGGCCTCGTCTTTCAGCCAGCGCTCTTCATCTGGCTTATAGCCTTCCGTGTTGATGGCATCCACACCCACCAACGCGTAACGGGCCAAATCCTCACGGTGCGGAGACGAGTATAAGCGCCCGCCATCCTTGGTATGCCGCATACCGGCAGGATACACCCAGGGATCAATCAAGCCGATAATGTGATCGATCCGGACGCCGCCGGGGTTTTCCTCAAAAATCTTTTCAAACAGGCGAAGCAGGAGCTTGCCACCCTCGCCCAGTGAGCCATCGGGGTTGAAGAGCTGATCGGGATCCAGCACCGGGAAACCCCAGGCCTGCCCTGATTCGGAAAAGTAATCCGGCGGGCAACCCATCGACCAACCCGGCAGGAAGAGTTTTTGATACGCCCACACATCCCGATCGGAGAAACCAACCTGGCGATCAGCCATTAATGCGAAGCCCTGGGTCGATGCAAAGGCCTTAAACGCCTGTTTTTGTTCGCTCAAAATAAACTGGGCAAACTCATAAGCGCCAATCAGATCGGCAGCCTGGGTTTTCAGCTCGGCAATGCGTTTTTCGGCAGCCTGCGCTTCTTCCGGAGTGCGGGCATTGTACAGATTGCGATCCAGTTCCGCCTGCGGACCTTCCCAGTTGGGCCAATAGTCGTTCCCGTATTGAGCGCTCAGGGCTTCATACAGGGCATCCGGCTCCAGCCAGGAGCGATTTTCCTGTACAAACAGTTCAAAGCGCGCCTTGAGGGTTTGAACCGCCGCATCATCCCCGGCAGTCACCAATTTTGCCTGATAGTTGGCGTATACTTCCTTCAAAACCTCATCCTGCGTTGTGTAGATGTATTGGTACGCCACCCGATCGCCATCCGGCTCCGGGTTGCCCGACTCCACTTCCGCTAGACGCTCGGCGCTCAGCAGGCCGCCGCACCAGGCGGGATTTTCCACCAGGTCTTTCAAATCAATATACAGCGGATTGGCGGAAAAGATGGCGCCGGTATATGGTGAAGGGTCCGCCAGTTTGGTTTTGCCTTCCGGGTCCAGTTGAACGGTATCAAAGCCCAGGTCGGTCAGGAAACGGAAAAAAGCCTTTGCACCGCACAAAGAGCCAATCCCGGTATTGCTATCGCTCGGCAAGGCACGGATGGGCGCAATCAGCCCCAGACGTTCCACACCCAAGGCCTGTCTGGCCTGCTGGATCGTGTTCCGGTATGCTTCCCAATCGTCTCTGGACCAATGTCCCCAGCATTCGTTTTGGTTCATTTCATTCATCACGCTTTCAGAAGGTTCCAAATCTATCATCTTGGCATTCACGGCGCACCCAATCCATCACGATAAACGGACACATCTAAGCCACCATACCACAGTCGGGCGCTGCATTCATGCGGATTTTTCAATCGGCTGCACTCAACCGGAACTTTTCTTCGGAATTACACGCCTTCCAGCGTCCAAAATAAAAAGCGGCAGGGAAATCCGCTGCCGCAGGTGGATGTTGCGTTTTAGACCAAATTTTCAGTTTACAATCACCGCCATTGACGATGATTATCGCCTCACAAAACGAGAAACCTGAGCCACCACGATTCCAATGTGGCGGCACGACCCCTTTGATTGCGTGCAAAATACTAAACATGCTTGTAGCTTAAAGATAGTTCGTTGACAAGCTTATTGTCTTTGGAACGCTTACGGGGGTAAGGGTTTGGGATGCGTAGCGATGACTTTTGTATGCCTTTTTAGGCAAAACGGACAAAAAGGAAAAGAGGCAACCGGTCGCCGGCTACCTCCTGCTGCGGATTTCAAGCTCGGTCAATCCTGAGGACCATCGTCGCATTGGCCGTCGTTATTGGAATCCCCGCACTCAATTTCTGCTTTTTCAATGGTGGGGCAGGTGCGTTGAAGCAACCAGTCGGACGAAATGGATGTCAGCAAGGCCGGGGATGGCTGGATGACGTAAGGCGTGGCAGAAGTCGCCAAGGCGACGGGAGACAATAAACTGGCTGCCAGTAAACACAATGTCAGGAGTCTCATAAAGGCATCCTCGTTAGTTCGACAATTTCATGCGGATATCTTTCGCCACCAGCTCGTAGATTTCTCGAATCTTGGCGGCGTCATAGTATTCCGCTTCATACCGCTGCCCATCAGTGACGGTCGCCATATATTCCAACTGATTGGGTTCCCAGTCAGAATCTTTCAACAGACGCCGCAGCACTGGAATTGAGCTGCCATCCGGCGTGTGGATGGAAATGGTGTGGATAGTGATCCCTAGCCGTTCCGCCCGATCCGTCTGCGCGTTGGTCACGCTCTGCATGTGATTGACGTAAGTCGTAGCGCAACTGACTGCGGAGGAAGGGATCATACTGTCCTTAATCAACTCACTGGGCAGGGTGGGACAAATTTTTCTCCCGTTGCTGGAGTAACAGAGAGCCTTCACCTGCGAGGAGTTATGCACCGGATCCGTGCACTTGCGATAGGG
>DATNQC010000297.1:0-6373 GCA_036702885.1 Oculatellaceae cyanobacterium
TTTGAATGCAAATGGGCGTATCGAGCGGCCTCGCGAGGAAGTGCGTCTGTTGGGAATTGATACGCCGGAAATGCGTTATTCCAAGAAAAATCGGAGCCATGGAAGTGCGCACCCCAAAGACGAGCCGTATGCCCGTGAAGCCAGTCAGTGGCTTTACAGGCAAGCTTTTGGAAAAATGGTTTATCTGGAGTTTGATGTTCAGGCCAGGGATCGTTACGGTCGCACGTTGGCTTTTGTGTATCCTGCTGCCAATGCAACAAGCTCATTCAATGCGGAGTTATTGCGTCAGGGGTATGCCAAAATGCTGTTTCTGGGACGGAATCGGTTGCATGAGGAGACTTTTCGCGTCATTGAAACCGAAGCCAGACAGGCCGTCAGGGGCCTTTGGCGTGTGGAATAAAGGGCTGAGCTTTTAGGACCCCACGCCACCATTCAAACATTCTTCGCGCTATGATAGTTTAAGAACCATGCATTTCTATAGCTGATTGACAAACGAGTGAGGCAATATGCAGAAAATGGCTTCCTTATGGGAGGGAACCCTTAAGCCTGAAATCCGGACCCCATTGCCCGGACCCGAGACACAGGCGTTGATTGATAAGGATCAGCGCTATTTATCGCCTTCCTATACGCGCGGCTATCCGTTGTCCATCAAACGCGGCTATGGTGCGATGGTGGTGGATATGGATGATAACGTGTTTCTGGATTATTGCGCCGGGATTGCGGTTTGCTCCACCGGGCATTGCCATCCGGAAATTGTTCAGACGATCCGGGAGCAGTCCGAGCGTTTTTTGCATATGTCCGGTACGGATTTTTATTACACGGTGATGGCGGATCTGGCGCAAAAGCTGGCAATCAGTACGCCCGGTTCTCCGGATAAGCGGGTCTTCTTCGGGAATTCCGGCGCGGAGGCCAATGAAGCCGCTATGAAGCTGGCGCGTTATAAGACAGGCCGCCCCAATTTTATTTCGTTTTTCCGCAGTTTTCATGGGCGCACGTATGGCGCAATGTCGCTGACGGCCAGTAAAAGCATTCATAAAAAACATTTCGCGCCTTTGGTGCCGGGTGTGTTTAACGCCCATTACCCGTATTTCTACCGGGATATTTTTAAAAGCGAAACGCCGGAAGCTTGTGCAAAGGCCTGCCTGGATTATATTGAGGACTACATTTTCAAAATGCTGACTCCACCGGAAGATGTGGCGGCATTTATTGTGGAACCCATACAAGGAGAGGGCGGTTATGTGGTTCCGCCGCCGTCGTTTTTAACTGGTTTGCAAGCGATTGCCAAAAAGCACGGCATTTTGATCATTGCGGATGAAGTGCAGTCAGGCATTGGGCGGACTGGTAAAATGTGGGCCAGTGAGCATACGCCGGGCTTTGAGCCGGATATTGTGACCAGCGCCAAAGGTTTGGCTTCTGGTTTGCCATTGGGCGCCTGCATTGCCAAAAGCGAGATCATGGATTGGCCGGCTGGGACGCATGCCACCACCTTTGGCGGGAACCCGATCAGTTGTGCTGTGGCGCTAAAAACCCTGGAACTGGTTGAAGACGGCCTCATGCAGAATGCCCGTGAACAGGGACAATATTTAAAATCCCAACTGCTGGATTTAATGGCTCGTTATGACGTCATTGGTGATGTCCGGGGTGAGGGCCTGATGCTGGGCATTGAAATTGTGACCTCTAAAGCATCCAAGGAAAAAGCACCGGAATTGCGCAACCGGATTGTCGATGCCTGCTTCTATGAAGGCTTGCTGGTGCTGGGATGCGGTGAAAATACCATTCGTTTCAGCCCGCCATTGGTGATTTGCCAGGAACAGACCGATACGGCGGTGGAAATTCTGGATCGGGTGCTGGCCAAAGCGGCTTCCTGAATTCAATGACATAGAGCCAAGTGATTGTCGGGCGGACGATTATTAAGGCGCGCTACTACCTGAATTGCTGAATTTTACGCTGACTTATTAACGGCGTAGAATCGAGGTGTGCTGGTAAATTGGCGGTTTTATTAAGTTTTCCCGAAGCGTTCCGATACTCCTTGTACCAGATGAATGACAGGAGAGTGGCCCATGGTCACGGATGTGCCAAGGCTACCGGAACGCCGCTGGTATGACGCCATTGGGCAAATGACGATGGCTCTATACCTTAGCCGGCAACTTCCCGGTGAAATTCAGCAATTGATCGCAAAACATCTGAATCAGGCGATTGACGAGCATCGGCAACGCCATAAGGTGGATCGCTATACGGCTTCTCTGGGGCCTCAGCGAACGATAAGCCTATATAAGACGGCATCGAAGAAGCGTTGGTACGACGGCGATCCGTCCCTTCATCGGGCGCTGACCATGATGATTGGCATGCCACAGACGTATCTGGAGGAATTTGCCAGTCGGGTTCTGGATGTGACGCAGTACTGGGTTTCCCAGCAGCAGGCAGGAAACCTTGTTTTAGACCCGAATGGCTATCTGCTCAGTGATGCCGTGGAGCATATTTTAAAAGCAGAAGAACAGATGCTCCTGAAGCAAAATGAGGGTGGCATCCGGCTGATTATGGGCAGTCAGCACCATCTTCGGCAATCATCCTTGCCTATCCACCGGCATCGCGGTAAAGCGCATTAATCCCCGGTTGCGGTGTTTATTGCTTTTGTTTCAGAACGACTGTCACGTCTGACCAGACGCCGTGTATGTTGCCTGAGAAGGTAAAAGTATAAGGCTGAGCTGGGACAATGAATCCTTCAGGTGTTTCTTCGACGGCTACATTGGCGCCTTTCGTTTTTTGGATAAAGGGTTGATCGCCATATTGCACTGTGGCTTCCAGGAAATAACCTTGCCGTGCTAATTCTTCAAGAGAGGGGAACCTAGTTTTACTTCCAGCTTGCTCCAGTTGTGCATTAGCGGCGTTAATAGCATCGTTGAGCGCGTTAACGCCTTGTTGAAGTTGATCATGGAGCAAACCGTCTTGGATTTTCTTACCTTTGGCACCGACATCTTTTATTAGTGATGCTCCTGCAATAATTCTGACTGGCAGGGCTGGTGTTTTTTGTCTTCCCGTGGGGATCGTGTAGCTTGCTTTGGACGTCCTCATTTCTCCGTCTTGTCCCACTTTAGACTCTCCGTCACAACCGGTAAGGGCTGCAACTGCACCTGCTCCTACTGCTGATAAGACCGTCCTTCTTGTGACTCCTCCGAATAAAGGCGCCGTTGAGGGCATTGTTGCGTGAGGTTGGTGGCTGGAATTCTGCTTTGATTGGGTTGGCAATTGGGAATTAAAGTTTGAGGAGAATGACATAACACGCATTTTTGAAACCCTTCTTGTTATGCTCATTGGGATAATAATTGACGCGCTTGTTAAAACAAGAAGAATGGTTAATTGCTACATTTGTAAAGAAACGTTGGCGTCTTTGGGGCTTACATCAGGGAATGTTGCCCCATTACAATGGAAGCATTGGTAGATATGGAGACAACGCATGGGTGTGACGGAGCGGTTTGAAGCCTTGGTCCCGATTGCCAATCCATCCGGGCAGGAAGAGACCATTCGACAGCACATTCAAGAGACGCTCCATGGGTGTGGTATATCAGATCTTTGGATTGATGAGGCGGGAAACCTGTTTGCTAAAGTGCCTGGGCGCGCTGATAAGCCTGTCATCATGCTATCGGCGCATATGGATAGCGTACCGCCATGCGAAGGAATTATGCCGGTGCGCGATCTTCGGGACGGACAGGCTGTTATCCGGTCTGAAGGGCGCACGATTTTGGGTGCGGATGATAAATCGGGGATTGCTGTCATACTGGAATTAATCGCACGCTTGGCGCAACAGAATTTTCAGGAAAATCACCCACTGGAGCTGTTTTTTTCAACCGGGGAAGAAGTGGGACTGACCGGCGCCAAGGCATTTGATTTGCAACAAAGCCAGGCGGCATACTGCTATGTGCTGGATGGTGAGGGCCGTGCCGGGCTGATTTTCAATGCCGGTCCTTCACAAGAAAATGTGCAGATTGCCTGCACGGGTAAGGCGTCGCATGCAGGGATTGCGCCGGAAGCAGGCATTAGCGCCATCAGGATGGGAGCCGCATTGTGCGCTCGGTTGCCCTCTGGACGTCTGGCCGAGGACCTAACGTGTAACATTGGCGTGGTGAATGGTGGCAATGCATTGAATATTGTTGCGCCGGAACTGTTGCTTCAATGTGAAATGCGCAGCCATGATGAACCGAAGCTGAATGGACTGCTGAGCCTGTACGAGAGAACCTGTATGGAGGTTGAACAAAAATTTGCTGGCGGTCGCATTGCATTTCGCCATACTCGCCGGTATAACCACTTCCGGGTGTCGCCGGAGCAGGATGTCATTCGTCGGGCGCAGGAAAAGGCAAAAGCCCTGGGCCTGTCCCCAGAACTGGCGGAGATGAATATTGGCTCAGACGCGCATGTGCTGAATCAAAAAGGCTTGCCAACCGTGGTGCTGGGCATGGGCTTCCATTATTCCCATAGCTTGGGGGAATTTATTTATTGCCGGGAATTGGAACAGGTTTGCCAATTAGTGGAAGCGTTGGTTGCCTAACGCGCGGAATAGAGCGACTTGTAGGGTTGAGGTTGCTAAGGGCTGAGGTCTGGATTACGCTGATTGCATGCGTATCGAGGTTGAAGAGTGTCGAAAGTTGCGACGGGCATCCGCCTGTATGCGGGATGCAGGGGTGATTCAGGTTAAAGTGCCGAGACATTGGCCGCGGGCGCTCAAAGCGTCCGTTACGGCGGAGTTGGTGGAGCGGATTCGTAAAAAGGACGCCAAGGAAAAACGCCTGTTGGCATTGGCGGATCAGCAGGCGCGTGTGACCATCCGCACACAGGCGGAACTGGAAGCCTGGGTCCGGCGTGTCAATGTGGAAACCTTCAATGTGCCGCTAGGGAAAGTGCAGATTGGCCATGCCAAGTATAACCACCTGGCGCAGGTGAATTTAAAGACAAAGACCATGACGGTTTCCAAGTACTGCCTGAACAATGTCCCGGTAGATGCACTGCGTTACCTGATTGTGCATGAACTGGCGCATTATTTTGAATCTGGCCATGGCCCGCGTTTTTGGGCGTTGGTGGGCCGACATGTTCCGGACTATAAGCGGCAGTCGCAGATTATCAAGGCGTTTCATCATCAGGCGGTCATTGCGGAAGAGGCTGAGAACAAGGGTGGATGGGAGCAGCCGGCAGAAGCGCTCTCTCCTGCAACCCTTCCACCGAACAAAGCCAAATCGAAACATGTAACCAGGCCCAAGCACAAAGAATCCCGCCCGTGGGCAGGATTCTTTCGACAACTGTTGTTGTGGGACTGATTAGTTCGCTGTGCTTTTCTTGGGAACAGCGCTTTCTTTTAATCCCGCCGTATCGACGTCAGGCTGTTTGTGGGATTGACTGGCAAGGTGCTTGCTGACAATCTCCTGAACCGTCTTGCCTTTGATCATTTCTTCCATTACGGCGATGGCTTTTGCCAACTGCGGATCTTTTTTGGCTTTTGCGTCACTTTCTGTCAATTCGACATAGATATCCGGCTCAATACCTTTCTTGTTGATATCCGTGTCATTTGGCGTCAGGTAACGCTGGGTGGTGATGTTGATGCCATTACCACCGGGCAACTGGTTGATTTCCTGCACCAACCCTTTGCCAAAGCTGCGCTCGCCAACCAGTACGGCACGCTTGTGGTCTTTCAGCGCACCACTGAGAATTTCGCTGGCGCTGGCGCTCCCGCCGTTGATGAGAACCACCAGCGGCTTGTTGGTAAGCGTGCTATGGCTGGAGTAGCGAACTTCCTTATAGCCGTCCCGGTCAACGGTGCTCACAATGGCCCCATCTTCCAGGAAGAAGTCAGCAATGCGGATGGCATTGGATAGCAATCCGCCCGGATTGGAACGCAGATCCAGAATATAACCGCCCTTGGTGCTCATGGTTTTCAGGGCGTTTTGGACTTCCTGAGCGGCGTTACTGCTTAGGAAGGTGCTGAGCTTGATGTAGCCAATGTTTGCCGGGATGCTGACGTTGAACGGGTTGTTCAGGGAAACGGATTTCAGCTTGATTTCATCCCGCATCACTTCATAGTATTTGGCGGGCTTGTCGTCCCGCTTGATCAATAGCTTCACCTTGGTGCCTTTTTGACCCCGGATAAGATCAGCTGCTTCTTTAACGGACATGCCTTTGGTGTTTTTGCCGTCGATTTCCAGAATTTCATCGTTGGCCTTGAGTCCGGCTTTATAGGCAGGTGTGTCGTCAATGGGCGAAATGACAACCAGTTTGTCGTCCCGAACGCCAATCTGGATGCCGATGCCGAACAGGGTGGCCTTGATGGAGCGGCCTTCTTCGGCGAATTCCTCTTTATCCAGGAATCGAGTATAGCGATCGTTGAGGC
>DATNQC010000302.1:0-2355 GCA_036702885.1 Oculatellaceae cyanobacterium
CTGATTCTGGATATCTTTGCCCAGCGCGCGCAATCGCGGGAGGGGAAAATTCAGGTGGAGCTTGCGCAATTGCAGTATGAAATGCCGCGATTGAAGGGCCGGGGGCGCATGTTTAGCCAGCAGACTGCCGTTGGCGCTAAAGGTGGGATTGCCACCCGCGGGCCTGGGGAAACGAAGTTGGAAACGGATCGTCGGCTGTTGCGAGAGCGGGTGACGCTCCTTGAGCGGGAAGCCAGGGAAGTTGTCAAGCACCGACAATTCCAGCGGCAATCCAGAAGAAAGTCTGAAACGCCGCTGATTGCGTTGGTCGGATACACCAATGCGGGAAAATCAACGCTGCTGCGGTATCTGACTCAAGCGGATATTTTGGTGGAGGATCGATTGTTTGCCACGCTCGATCCCACAACCCGCAAGCTCTTTCTAGGCCATGATGAAGTAACGGGCGTGCCGAGAGAAGCATTGCTCTCGGATACGGTTGGGTTTATCCGAAAACTGCCGACATTTCTGGTCAAGGCGTTTCGTGCCACGCTGGAGGAAGCGGCATCGGCGGATCTCATATGGCATGTTTGGGATGTCAGTCATCCGCAACGCCTGCAACAGGCTGAATCGGTTCATGAAATCCTGGAGACGTTGTGGCAGGAATTCGACGTGCAATCTCCGCCGATTTGGACGCTCTGCAACAAGATAGACCGGCTGAAAAATCCCCAGGTAGAACTGGAAGCCATCACAACCAGCCTGCCGCAGACGTTTCCCATTTCCGCACAGACGGGCGAAGGAATACCGACCCTACTGGAGGCGACCCATGCGTTTTTGTATGGTGACTCAAAGTCCGGGTAGCAGTCGCATCCCGAATGTGTTCCACAGACGTATCTCGAGATGAGCTTGTGGTTAAGCCGATGTCCCCACTAGGCGCGCCGCTTTGTACTGTTGGTACCATTCCACAAATTTTGGGAGGCCGTCCTTGATTTTGGTTTGGGGATTGTAGCCCAGTAGCTGCTTGGCCTTGGAAATGTCCGCATAGGTGATGGACACATCCCCAGGTTGCAACGGCATCCGATCAATAATGGCCTTTTTGCCAAGACAGGCTTCAATGTTCGCAATCAAGTCGGAAAGCGTGGTGGTTTGGGATTCTCCGAGGTTGAAAATCTCATATGGCGTTTCTTCGTATGCAATGGCCGCCATTACACCTTGAATGATGTCATCAATATAGGTATAGTCCCGACGGGTGGAGCCATCGCCAAAGACGGGAATGGGCTTTCCTTCATCAATGAGTCGGGTGAACTTGTGGATGGCCAGATCGGGGCGTTGTCCTGCGCCATAGACCGTGAAAAAGCGGAGCCCAACCACTTGGAGGCCATACAAATGGCTGTACGTGTGCAGGAGACTTTCTCCCATCGCCTTGGTGGAGGCATACGGTGAAATGGGTTTGGAAATGTCCTGATCTTCCCGGAAAGGAACGCGCTCCGGGCTATCGCCATAGACGGAGCTGGAAGAGGCGAATACAAACTTGTGGATGCCGTGTGCTTTGGCAAGTTCCGCCAGATTCAGCGTACCGGTGACATTCGTTTCCAGATACAGGCGGGGTTCCACCAGAGAAGGACGAACGCCCGCTCTGGCAGCTAGATGGACGATTCCGCCGGTTTTCAAGGCGTCTCCGTGACGCTCAAAAAGCGCGGTCAGCCCTTGCTCGTCCCGAATGTCCTGTCGATACAGGGTAAAATCCGGTTGATTCAGGAACGGGGCAACGTTTGCTTCTTTAATGGCGGGATCGTAAAAATCATTGAAATCGTCCACCACAATCACCCTGGCCCCCGCTGCAAGCAGCGCCCGGACCAGATGGGAGCCGATAAAGCCCGCGCCGCCGGTGACCAGATATGTCTTGTCTTTGTATTGATAGCTCATGGGGACATTCCTTGTGCTGGGAAATGATGATAGCAGGGCTCCAGAGCGTTCCAGGCAGCCCTGTTTGGGAAGAAAATCGCTTCTGTCCGGATTCACGGGGGGTTATTCGTACCGGATACCTTGTTCATGCAGGCGATCGATAGCCTTCTGCAAGGTTTCAGGCGATGAAACCAGGGAAAGGCGGAAGTAGCGATCACCAGCATCGCCAAACGCCGTGCCTGGCGTGATGACCACACCGGCGGTGTCGATTAGATAGCGGCACCAGCTTTTGGAATCGGCAAAGCGCGGCGGAATCGGCAGCCAGACGTACAGGGTCGCCTTCGGCGGCTCAACCGGCCAGCCCAGCTCTCTGAAGCCTTTAACAACCAAATCCCGGCGCTCCTGGTATCCGCTGACAATCTCCGGCAGGAATGCTTCGCCGTGATCCAGGGCATATGTTGCCCCGTCTTGAAC
>DATNQC010000354.1:0-2589 GCA_036702885.1 Oculatellaceae cyanobacterium
GACGAATATGAAGCGGTATACTTTCGGTACATTGACCTGATTCGCAAATCGGAGATTTTCCGCAAGCGAAAGGCGTTGCTTGCCAAATTGGCTGCCGCAGCTCCGGGATGGGCGAAAAAGATCGAGTTGAGAGATGGCGTACACGGCGGCCATGTTTTGCCGGGCGATCCGGAGCAGGCTTGGTTGTTCCGTCAATTTGTGGAAGAGCTGGATCGGAGGCATTCCCGGTCGATGGATCGGCTACAAGAAGAGATTCATCAATACGGCAATCGCTTGCGGCAAGTGACAACTGACTTGATCGAGAAAAAGGCATGGGTGGAATTGGCCAAGCGAACGTCCTATGAACAGCGGCAAGCATTGGCCGGCTGGAAACAACTGATGCGCAAATTGGGCAAGGGTACCGGCAAACGTGCGCCTCAGATACTTGCAGAGGCACGAAAGAAGATGCTGGATTGTCAATCGGCCGTGCCGGTCTGGATTATGCCCATGAGCCGCGTGGTGGAAAATTTTGATCCACAAAACAATCGCTTTGATGTCGTGATCGTCGACGAAGCCAGCCAGTCGGATGTGATGGCGTTAGCCGTGCTTTATTTTGGCAAACAGGTGGTGGTGGTAGGGGACGATCAACAGGTCAGCCCGGATGCGGTGGGACAAGAGCTGGATCAAGTGCAGAAGTTGATCGACACGTGGCTCACAGATATTCCAAATCACCAGCTGTACGATGGGAAAACGTCCATCTATGATCTCGCCAAAACTTCCTTTGAAGGATTTGTCCAGTTGCGGGAACATTTCCGGTGTGTTTCGCCGATTATTCAATTTAGTAATTACCTTTCCTATAACGGTGAAATTAAGCCGTTAAGGGATGCCAGTTCGGTTCGCACGCGGCCGTTTACGGTGGAAGTGCGAGTAGAAGGAACGGAGTATAACAAGGTGAACGAAAAGGAAGCAGTCATGGTCGCCTCATTGTTGGTGGCGGCTATTGAGCAGCCGGAATATCAAGATGCGACGTTTGGCGTCATTTCCTTAATTGGCGATCAACAGGCCATACGGATTGAGTCTTTGCTGAGGAAATACTTGCCGCCAGTGGAATATAACAAGCGAAAAATTCGCTGTGGCAACCCGTCGCAATTCCAAGGCGATGAACGGGATGTCATCTTCTTGTCGATGGTTCATGGTCCAAGCGGAAATGGACCACTGCGCAGACTGGCCGATCCGGGAGAGCAGATGAAAAAGCGCTTCAACGTGGCCGCAAGCCGTGCGAGAAACCAGTTGTGGTTGGTTCACTCCTTGGACCCGAATATCGACCTGAAAGATGGTGATTTGAGGAAACGGCTAATTCTCCATGTCCGTAATCCTTATGCGTTAGAAGAAAAGATGGAGCGCTTGGAAAAACATGCGGAATCTCCCTTTGAACAGTCGGTGCTGAAGCGCTTGCTGCAAGCGGGTTATCGGGTGAAACCTCAATATCAAGTGGGGGCTTACCGGATCGACATGGTGGTGGAAGGGGGCGGAAAACGCCTGGCGGTGGAGTGTGACGGCGATCGCTGGCACACACTGGATAACCTGGACGAGGACATGGCTCGGCAGGCCGTGTTGGAGCGATTGGGGTGGACATTTGTTCGCATTCGTGGCAGTGCGTTTTATCGCGATCCAGAACAAACCATGAGAACGGTGTATGACAAGCTTGAAAAAATGGGGATTCCTCCTGAAGGAATGCTCGAAGAAAAAACCGGCATCGAGAGTGGGGAACAGGATACCGAACTCGTCAACCGCATTAAACGCCGGGCAGCTGAGTTGCGGCGGGAATGGGAGGAAAGTGATCGCTCCGAAGGCACAATCAAAGTCGCTGAAGAAGAACAAATGGAAGAACAATTGAGCTTGAAAATATAGGCGCGGATGCTGCGCCTTCTTTCTTATTTTCTTCAAAACCTACATATACTCGGCAAACGCCTGTTTGCTGACAACTCCATGTCATTGATCCCTTGTATAATGAAATTATCCACCTACTATCACACAAAATGACTGGTAACATCAATCTTTTGGAATCTGACATGAGCACCTCATGGTAAAATGATAGATGACAGCAAGATTTGGAGGAAGATTCCATGGAAAAACTGACCCTACAGAAGCTGGAAAGCGTCTTGTGGGACGCGGCGGACATTTTGCGCGGTGAACTGAACGCGGCCGAATACAAAGACTACATCTTTGGAATGCTCTTTTTGAAACGGATGAACGACCAGTTTGATGCGGAAAGGCGGCAGAAACGCCAAGAGTTTTTGGCTGAGGGGATGGATCCGCAAGAAGTGGAAGAGCTGCTGGAAGATCCCTATACTTATGAGTCCTTTTTTGTGCCTCCAGCGGCGCGGTGGGAGAAACTGAAAAACTTGACGCTCAACAGGGCCCGAATTGGACAAGGCTTTCAAAGCAATAGAGGATGAGCCGAAAAACAGGGAATTAAGCGGCGTGCTCACCACCGCCAACTATAACGACAAAGAACGCGTGCCGGACAAAAAACTGTCCCAGCTTCTCCTCCTGTTTGATACCGTCAACCTGGCCAATGAGAACCTGGAAAACGAGGATGTGCTGGGG
>DATNQC010000305.1:0-2932 GCA_036702885.1 Oculatellaceae cyanobacterium
TAACCTAGCTTGAGCTCTTGAATCCGCTTGACCAGTTTCTCCCGGACCTGTGCATGGACGGCCTTGTGAACAATAACCCGGCTGGATGCCGTGCAGCGCTGGCCGGATGTGCCGAAAGCGCCCCAGACGACCCCATCCACCGCCAGATCCAGGTTGGCGTCATCCATGATGAGGATGGCGTTTTTCCCGCCCATTTCAAGAGAAACCCGCTTGAAGGAAGGCGCGCAAGCCTCATTCACCCGCCTGCCGATATCCGTAGAGCCCGTGAAGGAGATCAACGCCACATCGGGATGGGCCATAAGCGGTTCGCCCACTTCGCGACCGGAGCCGTAAACGACGTTGACGACGCCTTTGGGAATGCCTGCTTCTTCCAGGATTTCCACTAATCGATGGGCGAGTAATGGCGTGTCGCTGGCTGGTTTGAGCACACAGGTATTGCCGCAGATGAGCGCGGGCATAATCTTCCAGCTGGGGATGGCCATTGGGAAGTTCCAGGGAGTAATCAGTCCTACCACGCCTAGAGGCACCCGGACGCTCATGGCGAACTTGTTTTGCAGTTCGGATGGCGTGGTTTGCCCGAACAGACGACGTCCTTCTCCGGCTGCATAGAAAGTCATGTCAATGACTTCCTGCACATCGCCGCGGGCTTCAGCGAGAACCTTCCCCATTTCCCGCGTCATTTCACGGGCTAGTTGCTCTTTGCGCTCCACGAGAATCTGCCCGGCTTTAAAGAGGATTTCGCCACGCTTGGGGGCTGGGTATAGTCGCCAGGCTTCAAAAGCTTTTTTAGCGGCTGCGACGGCTGCATCAACATCTTCCGGAGCTGAGGCTGGGAAAACACCAATTAAATCGGATGGATCGGCAGGGTTTCTACTTTCAAAAGTCTTGCCGGACTTGGCCGGAACCCATTGTCCGCCGATGTAATTCAGAAATTGCGTTTGCTTGCTGAAGGCGCTCGGCTTGATTTCAAATTGAAATGCAGATGTTGCCTGGGTCGCAGCCATGTTGTACTCCTCTCACGAAACCAATCAAAAATGGATATACGCCCATTATATCGGGTAATGGTGAAAAAACAAACCGGACAATGGCTTTCTCGCGTGAATGCACCCGGAATAGCAATATAGAGAGAAACTTTGAGGGGTGGAAGTCAAAATGTCGCTGTTTTAGCCAGATCTTGGGTGCTTTCACTGAAATTACCTCATTCAGTCGGCTTTTTATTTGGATGCCCTCGGCGGCTAGGTTGAAATGCCCATATCATGCGGAACTTGGCGGTAATTTAAAGCTCGACTGAACGCAGGTCGATATATTGTAGGCACAGATGTGCAACGGGATTGCCGAATGAGCGGAGATTTTCCCGTGATTACTAACTGCAAACAATGCCAGAAGCCTTTTAAACAGGTAACTCCCAATACCCGTTTGTGTTCGGAATGCATCAAGCTTCGAGAAATCCAGTATCACAGGGTGTACCGGTACATTATCGATCACCCGGACACTACCATTGCAGCTGTTGTGGAAGAAACTGAAACGCCGGAAGCAGTGGTTTTGGAAATGATTCAGCAAGGCCGGATTCAATTAAGTGGAGAGGCGCTGGTTTGTGCCCAATGTAAGCAGAATATCCCGGAACAACAGTTGAACGCCCGGCTTCATAATGGTCGCATCTATTGCATGCAATGTCTTTCCAAATTAAGCGAGCGGTTACAGTATGCGGTCAGCCTTCCGGAAGCCGATTCGACGGCGAAAGGCGACGGGGATAAGGTGAAACGCTATGGACTGGGACGCGGCGATCCCGGTGGTCCTAAAGGCGGCTGAGGGACTATCCGTGGGGATGGGTTATTGAATGGATAAAAGGGTATACAATGGATAGTAGCTGTAGGATAGAGTCCTACGGTTGGGAAAATGAGTGAAAGGGTAACATGCGTCGATCCATATTGCGAACCAAGCCGGTTGAAAGGATATTGACGGAAGCAAGAGAGTACCAGGGCGGCTTAAAACGGGTTTTAACCGCAGTGGATTTGACGGCGATTGGCGTGGGGGCGATTATTGGCGCGGGGATTTTTGTTTTAACCGGAACTGCCGCACGGGATGCTGCAGGCCCGGCCATCATGTTGTCCTATGTCTTTGCGGGCGTGGCATGTATTTTGGCGGCGCTCTGCTATGCGGAATTTGCAAGCAGACTTCCGATTTCTGGTTCTGCTTACACCTATGCTTACGCCACTGTTGGCGAATTGTTCGCCTGGATCATCGGCTGGGATCTGATTCTGGAATATACCATTGGTTCCGCCACGGTTGCGGTGGGATGGACGCATTATCTGGAGGAATTCCTCAAAGGCTTTGGGGTGACTTTGCCAACCTTTATGCTTGCTGGGCATTTGGGGCCTTTCACCGTGAATTGGGCGGCCATGCTTCTAGTAGCGCTCCTAACAGTGCTTTTGTGTATTGGGATTAAGGAGTCTGCGCGGTTTAACGCCTTGATGGTGCTGATTAAACTGGGTGTTGTGGTGTTTGTCATTCTGGCTGGGATGCTGTGGGTGAAGCCTGCAAACTGGCATCCCTTTTTCCCGTATGGCGTTCAGGGCATTTTTTCCGGTGCCGCGTTGATCTTCTTTTCTTATATTGGCTTTGATGCCGTGTCCACGGCTGCGGAAGAAGTGAAAAATCCGCAACGGGATCTGCCCATTGGCCTGATTGCGTCTTTATCCATTTGTACGCTTTTGTATGTGGCGGTTTCAGCGGTGATTACCGGTATGGTGCCTTATGGGCAGATTGATCCGGGGGCGCCTTTGGCGGCCGCATTTGGATCGGTCGGTAACACACTGGCGCAAAAATTGATTGCCTTGGGTGGTTTTGTGGGATTGACCACAGTGGTCCTGATTCTGATGATGTCCCAACCCCGCATCTGGTTTGCCATGGCGCGGGATGGGCTGCTTTGGCC
>DATNQC010000309.1:0-2701 GCA_036702885.1 Oculatellaceae cyanobacterium
GCCTCAAAACCTTGCGCATGGTAGAGGCCACTCGTCCCGATCAGATCTACACCTTTGAGGAGGACGAAAAGGGTTCCTACATGCTGAATTCCAAGGATCTATGCCTGGTTCGGCACCTGCGGGAGCTTCAGGATGCGGGCATTGTGTCCTTCAAGGTGGAAGGCCGCACCAAGAGCGTTTACTACGTTGCCACCGCCGGACGTGTATACCGGGAAGCCATTGATTACGTGCAAACCCACGAAACCATTCCAGAAACCTTAATGACCCGGTGGGTTGCAGAACTCTCCCAGGCTGGCAACCGGGGCTTTACGGAAGGCTTTTTCGATGGACGCCCCAACCGTCACGCCTATAACTACGAAGATTCCCGCAGTCATCAGACTTCACGCTTCCTGGCCACGGTTCGGAATGCAGAAGCAGAAGATGCCCCTATTCTGACGGAAGCCGGTGTGACATTCCAGGCGCGCAATCCGTTTCAAATGGGTGAGGAGCTTGACTGGGTAACCCCCAGCGGCATTGCCACCTTTGAACTGAAAGAACTATACGATGCCCAGGGCTTTCCGGTGAAGGAAGCCCAAACCAACCACACCGTCGTCATTCCCCTGCCCAATGAACTACAGGGCGTCAGCGAAGCATCGTTGCGTTGGTCTTTGTTACGCAGCAAGGAGCGAATCACCGTTGTTTCTTAAAGCCGATCTCATCGTCGAAGACATCACCACCATTGATCTGAACGCGCTGAAGGCCCAAGGTATTCGCGGATTTATTTTCGATCTGGATAACACCATCATGGCGCCCAATACGGGCACTCTGGAAGCGCACATTGAATCCTGGCTGGCCATCCTACAGGCCGAAGGCTTCAAATGCCTGGTGCTCTCCAACAATAAAAGAGCGGATTACTGCAAAAAGGCGGAATCGGTCCTGGGGATTCCCGTAATTTCTCATGCAGCCAAGCCGCGCCGCAGTGCATTCCGCAAGGCGTTGGAAATGCTGGGGCTGACAGCCCGGGAAGTCGCCATGGTTGGCGACAGGCCGCTCACAGATATTTGGGTCGGACAGCGCATGGGCGCGTATACTATTTTAGTAGACCCGCTCATCAAGCATAGCGAACGGGTCTATATCAAGTTCCTACGCAGAATGGAGCGGTTGTTTGTTCGATAAACCCTTGACCGTGATGGGGTTGATGTCCGGCACCTCGGTAGACGGGGTGGATGCTTGTCTTGCGAAATTCTGGAAAGAAAACGAGCAAGTCCAGTATGTCATCCTTGCCACCCATAGCCGGGAAATCCCGGCCGCCTTACGCCAGCGATTGCTTCAGTGCATGGCGGATAAACACGTTCTCCTGGAAGAGTTTTGCGCGTTGAATGTCGCCGTTGGCGAACTGTTTGCGGAAACGGCTCTTGGTTTACTACAGGAACACAACATTCCGGCTTCATCCGTGGATGCTATTGGCTCTCATGGGCAAACCTTATACCATTGGCCACCAACAGAACCTGGAAAGCGAGGCGGCACGCTGCAAATCGGGGAGCCCTCCATTATCGCGGAAATAACCGGGATTCCCGTCATCGCGGATTTTCGCCCGCGGGATATGGCAGCCGGTGGGCATGGCGCACCACTGGTCTGTTTTGCCGATCTCGCCCTCTTGCAGGATCCGCAGATCGGCCGGGCGATACAGAATATCGGCGGCATTGCCAATGTGACGGTGGTGCCGTCCCGTTCCGCACAACAAGCCCATAACACACCGGTGATTGCTTTTGACACCGGGCCGGGCAACATGCTGATGGATGCCGCCATGGCCGCATTTTACGGTCAAAATTACGACAAGAAGGGCGAAGTCGCAGCAAGCGGCACTATCCACAAAAGCTTGCTGGCACAGTTGATGTCTCACCCTTATCTAACGCAAGCTCCACCAAAAACCACCGGACGAGAATCGTTTGGAGAGCCTTTCTTCCGAAAACTCCTGGCTGAATTCCCCGACATCTCACCCGCAGACTGGGTATCCACCCTGAACCAATTTACAGCCTGTAGTATTGTAGATGCCTACGAACGCTTTGTCTTTCCGCATTGTCCTGTTTCGGAAATGGTGGTGGGCGGCGGCGGCGTTTACAACCAAACGCTGCTTAAGCGCGTGCAAGCATTGTTTCAGGCAAACAACCGGCAGATCGCCATCAAAACCCACGCAGATTTCGGCATTCCGGATCAATACAAAGAGGCCCTGGCTTTTGCGCTGCTGGCCTGGAAAGCCCTTCTGGGCGAACCCAACAGCCTGCCATCCTGCACTGGCGCCCATCACCCGGTCATCATGGGCAAGCGCGTTATTTAAAAGCCTTCAGGAGAGGCTTTCAACAGAAACAATCCTTGTACTCCCCCATCAAACCGGGCTGGTATAGATGGGTTCAGTCACCTGGCGGACATGCTGTTCCATGCCGTCTGCCTGGTTCAGGAGGAACACGTTCACAACCTCCCTGCGCTCCAGCATTTCGCATAAAACAGCTTGTAGGTTCGGCCAAAGTTCAGACTCCCACTCGGCTTCCCGACCTTCTTCAACCTGAACAGCCACCGCAGGCTGTAATGGCCCCTCGTTAAAGCCAATATCAAACAGATACACCCGATTCACCAGATTTTGATAGTTTTTGAAAAGCTGCAATAAGCGGGAAGTCACCACTTCCGGCAAGCGCTCGCAACAGGCCAAGCGCATTGGCGTCGC
>DATNQC010000311.1:0-1571 GCA_036702885.1 Oculatellaceae cyanobacterium
CAGTGAACACCCGTTGGCGGAGGCCATTGTGAAGGGAGCGGAGGCCCAGGGGCTTTCCCTGTTGCCGGTCCAGAACTTTCAGGCGCATGCGGGGCAGGGGGTAACCGGGCAAGTCGATGGAAAGGCCCTTCGTTTGGGAAATCGGCATCTTTTTCCAGGGATGGCGTTGGATGCGTTGGTGGCACAAGCCGCGCAATTGGAGCGGGAAGGCCAGACCGTGATGTATTTATCCATTGATGACCAGCTTGCCGGTTTGCTGGCGGTGGCTGATCCTATCAAGGAAACGACGTTGCAGGCAATTCAACGCTTGAAACAAGCGGGCATCCGGTTGGTGATGGTGACCGGGGATAGCCGAGATACGGCGATGGCGGTTGCTCGCAAGCTGGGCTTGGAAGATGTGCATGCCGGTGTCTTGCCGGTTCAGAAACGGGAAATTGTCCAGAATTTGCAGGCGCAAGGGCGCATTGTGGCCATGGCGGGCGATGGCGTCAATGATGCTCCGGCGCTGGCTCAGGCGCATGTCGGGCTTGCAATGGGCACCGGGACGGATGTGGCGATGGAAAGCGCTGATGTGACCCTGATGACAGGTGATTTGAGAAGCATTGATCGCGCTGTTCGCCTGAGTCGACTGACGATGCGGAATATCCGACAGAATCTGTTTTTTGCGTTTGCCTATAACCTGATTGGCGTGCCGATAGCTGCGGGAATTTTATACCCGCTTTGGGGCATTCTGCTCAATCCCATGATTGCAGCGGCAGCGATGAGCTTGAGTTCGGTGTCCGTGATCGGAAACGCTCTCCGGCTGCGGCGGACTGTCCTTTAACAAGATGCTTTAAAAGAGTCCAAAAACGAAAAGCCCCAAAAATATGGGGCTTTCGTTTGATTGGATTATTTAGACGTGGAGTGGCACCTTCTCGCTTGTTTTCTGACGAATTTTGGGATCGGGATGATTCCAGGCCACGGTGAATGTGCCGCCCGTCCGGGGGTACTGCGTTTCCCAATTTTGCAGCACTTCAATGCAGGCATGATCCAGGTGGGACAGTTGCTCGATATGCACCACCAGATTGTGTCCCCTAGGCTGTCTTTCAAGGATCTGCACCAGCCGCGGGAGGCTCAGGAAGGTGGCGCTTCCTTTTAGGAACAGGTCGAAATCGTTATCGCTGTGCCGGACTGTTTCACATTCAAGCCGGGAAAAACGGATGAGAAGCTTGAATACAGCCAGCAGCGAACCGGCAATGACCCCTTCCAATAGGTTGGTGGAAACAACCATCACCAGGGTCACCAGGTACACCAGCACTTCGCTTTTGCCCATACGCCACAGGTAGCGAACTGCAGCGGGGTCAACCAGCTTGTAGCCTGTATACACTAGAATGGCCGCCAAACTGGCCGTGGGGATTTTTCCCAAAATGGCAGGAAACAGACTGACCAGAACGAGAAGCCACAAGCCATGCAGCATGGTGGAAAGCCGGCTTTGCGCCCCAGCCTGAATGTTGGCGGAACTGCGCACAATAACGCCAGTCATAGGGAGTGCGCCTAGGAACCCGCAGACAGTGTTTCCGACGCCCTGAGCC
>DATNQC010000312.1:0-4311 GCA_036702885.1 Oculatellaceae cyanobacterium
TCCGGAACGATATGAGGCCATTTATACCGGTTCCGATCACAGCCTGTTGACCATTTGCCCGTATTCAACCAATGCAATCACCAAGCTTTCCGCCAATACCCGGATTGGACGCGTTGAAAGCATTGATTTATCCAGACAAAACGGAACTACCGTTTTGCGCCTTGAAGCCAGCGCACCCATTGTTCATCGTTTCGTGAAAAAGGATGATCGGGTTGTCCTTGACCTGCTGAATGCAACAGCCAATCCAACACCCATCACGGTAGATTCCAGCAAATATCCGGAAGTTGCCCGGATGCACCTAGAACCCCTAATGCAAGGTCAACCCAACAGCAAACTGGCGATTACGCTGGCTTCTCCCAACGTTCGGGTCACCCCGTCCATTTCTGAAAATGGCAAAGTTCTCGAATTAACCTTGGCACAGGAAGCGGGCAGCATTGCCCTGGGAGCAGCCGGTAATGCACCCTTTCCTGCCCGTGTAGTGCTGGATGCCGGTCATGGCGGAAAAGATCTTGGCGCCAACCGGGACGGTGTAAATGAAAAAGACCTGAACCTGACCTTGGCCCATATGGTTCGTGAAGCCTTGGAAGCCAAGGGTATCAAGGTTTACATGACGCGCAGCACCGATGTATTCCTGCCATTACCGGAAATCACGGCCATAACCAACCGGATCAAACCGGACCTGTTTATCAGTATCCACCACAATGCATCGGTTAACCCAGCATTGCATGGCATTGAAACCTATTACTACACGCCCCAAAGCCTGGCGCTAGCAAAACGCGTGCATGCGCGCAAAATAAACGCTGTACAGGCCAAGGATGGCGGTGTGAAACGCGCCATGTTCTACGTCATTCACCATACCAACGTGCCGGCCATTTTGTGTGAGGTGGGTTACATCTCTAACCCAGACGAACGCAATGCGCTGCAAACCTATGAGCGGCGCATCAAAACTGCTCGCGCCATTGCAGACGGTGTTGTAGACTATCTGAAAGCAAGCGTTTCCGCACAAGCCAAATCAAGATAGTTACGCCCATGACAACCGAACAGAACCGGCGACATTGTCCCATCGGGGTTTTTGACTCCGGTTTGGGTGGGTTGCGGGTTTTGGATCGGTTGATGGAGACACTTCCGGATGAGCGGTTTGTCTATCTGGGCGATACGTTTCACATGCCATACGGCGAAAAACAGCCAGCACAGGTAGCCGATTATGTCGGTGCCTGTCTAGACTGGCTGTTTCGGCACCATCAGATCAAAATGATGGTAATCGCCTGCAATACAGCAGCTTCTGTAGCGGCACATGTTTTTGAGCGATATTTGGATACGCCGTTTCTGGATCCTGTTACACCCATTTGCCGTTGGCTCCATGCGGAAAACCGATACCAACGGGTCGGCGTGATGGGCACACCAGCAACCATTGCATCCAATCGCTACGAATCCCTCCTAAAACAACTCCATGCACCCATTGAACTAGCGCAAATTGGGTGCAACAATCTGGCGACCATTATTGAAGAAGGTCGTGGAGAAACCCAGGAATGCCAGGACATGCTCCGGCAATACGTTCGTCCATTACTGGATCAGCAAGTGCAGGCTATCATTTTAGGCTGCACCCATTACCCTTATGTAATGCATCGGGTCATTGAGCTGGTTCCAGAAACCGTGGAAGTTCTAGATCCCGCCGTTTTTATGGCGCTGGAAGCCAAACGAACGCTCCATCGACACAATCTGGCCTTCCCTCATAAAACCGGACGTCAGATTGCTGAAGTGGACTATTTCGTCACCCATGAACCGGATCGATTTTACGAAACCAGCTTGCGCATGCCGTTTCAGGCCCTTGCCATGAAAAAACCCGTGACGGTTCCCATTCACGAAGCCCAACCCCTTTCGGGAAGTTAACCGGTTACTCTGCTTCGGATGACTCCAAGGCCAACCAGCGGGGATTCATGGCCCAGTGCAGTTTACGCTTGAGCAGCACATAAAAATCATCATCATCCTGCTCAAAGTTGATCATCCGGCAAGTAATTGAAGAACGACAGACGGTGAGAAATTGACCGGGCGTTAAAATTCCGCACTCCAAGCCATCCACGGCATAAACAACATCGTAGTTCTTGGTGTCGGATTCAACGCGAAATTCCTTGTTTAACGGCACTACAACCGCCTTTGCCGAAAAACTGTGCGGACAAATCGGCGTAATGGAAATAGCATCCACTTCCGGCGAGATAACCGGACCGCCAGCCGCCATGGTATAGGCCGTACTTCCAGATGGGGTTGAAAGAATCAGGCCATCCGCATCATAAATGGCAACCAACGTATTATCCACATACAGTCTTAACGTACAAAGCTGGCTGGGATTGGCGTTTTTCACCACCACGTCATTCAGCGCCAGGTCTTCCACCACATGGCCATTTTCCTGACTGCGAATGGATAGCATGGTTCTTTCCTCAATCTTGTAAGCGCCTTGAATCAGCAGATTGAGGTATTCATGCAGTTTTTTCACATCAATATGAGTCAAAAAGCCCAGCGTACCCGTATTCACCCCTACCAAGGGGACGCCCTGAGCAACAAATTGCCGCGCTGTCCGTAGAAAAGTGCCATCTCCACCCAAAACAATGACCACATCCGGCTTTGTCGCCGTTTCCGGAACCACCGGGCAATCTTTCCCCTGCACTGTCAACAGAGAAACATCCACACCGTGCAGCTTCATGAAAGACAAAACTTGATCCGTATAGTAATTATCCGGATCCGTGGTCAAATTCTGGACCAGCGTTACATGCTTCAAAAGGGACCCATCCATCCGCATCTCATTATTCACTATTCTACGAGAAGCTGATTATTCCATCCAGTTCGGGCCCACATGCATATCCACAACCAGCGGCACACGCAGCGGTTGATCCAATTCCATCGCCCACCGAACCAGTGATTTCACATGCTCCAGCTCTTCTTCCGGCACTTCCAACACCAGTTCGTCATGCACCTGCAAAATGAGCTTGGTCTTTAGCTTTTCAGCATGCAACCGATTATTCAGCCGAATCATCGCCACTTTCATAAGATCCGCGGCGGAACCTTGTAAAGGCGTGTTGAATGCCGCCCGTTCGGCAAATTCCCTCACGCTGCGATTGCTGCTTTTCAAATCCCGCGACAGGTTCCGTTCCCGTCCGCAAATTGTCTGCACCCGTCCCGTCTCATGGGCTTGAGCCTTAATGCTTTCAATATACTGTTTAACTTTGCCGTAGCGGGAAAAATACAGCTTGATGAATTCGGCCGCTTCGCCTTGCGGGATTTTAAGCTGCTGGGACAGGCCATACGGGGATTGCCCGTACACCACCCCAAAGTTCACCGCTTTTGCCCGATACCGTTGCTCCTTGGTCACTTTTTCAAGCGGCATGCCAAAAACTAGGGATGCTGTTGCCGTGTGAATATCTTCTCCCGCGTTAAACGCCTTGAGCAGTTGCGGATCTTCCGAAAAGTGCGCCAGCAACCGCAATTCAATCTGGGAGTAATCAGCCGACAACAACACCCAACCCTGTTTCGCTTCTGGCACAAAGGCTTGTCGGATCTGCCGCCCCAATTCACTGCGAATCGGAATATTCTGCAAATTGGGATTGCTACTGGAAAGGCGTCCCGTGGTTGTCACCGTCTGGTTAAAGCTGGTATGCACCCGATGCGTCACCGGATTTAACAATTCCGGCAAGGCATCAATATAGGTGGATTTCAGTTTAAAGAGCTGGCGATATTCCAGAATCTTTTCGGCAATTTCATGCGTTTCCGCCAGTTGCTCCAGAACTTTTACGTCCGTGCTATACCCGGTTTTCCCTTTTGTTTTCTTGCCAGGAGCCAGCCCCAGTTTTTCAAACAAAATTTCTCCCAACTGCTTGGGCGAATTCAAATTAAACGATTCCCCAGCCAGCGCATAGATTTGTTGTTCCAGCTCTTCCAGCCGAACCTGCAGGGCCTGGCTGAAATTTTTCAGATACTCCGTATCCAACGCAACGCCGGTCCATTCCATATCCGCCAGAACACGCGCCAGCGGCAATTCCACCTCATAGAGCAGCGTGAGTTGACGCTCATCTATAATGGATAGAAAGTACCGGGCCAGCTCCAACGTAACGAAAGTATCGCAACTGGCGTAGGCGGCCGCGTCCTCAAGCAGCACTTCCGTAAACGGGATCATCTTTTTGCCGGTCCCAATCAGCTCGGTAATTTCCCGCATGGGCTGGTTGAGCAGTTCAAAGCACAGACCTTTCAAACCATGCCGCCGATCAGGGTTTTCCACGTAACTGGCAATCATAGTGTCAAAGATCAGACCGTCAATCTTAA
>DATNQC010000319.1:0-1745 GCA_036702885.1 Oculatellaceae cyanobacterium
CGCCTGGCGTGCAAACCAACATGATTCGGGAGGAAAATCCCCTGGGAACGGCCGGCTGCCTGAAGGCCCTTCAAGGGGAGCCGGATGATCGACCGCTGTTCATTATGAACGGTGATATCCTGACCACCATTGATTTTAAGGCCATGCTGGAATGGCACACGGGACACGATAATACGCTGACCGTCGCCTGCCGCCAATATTCCTTTCAGGTGCCTTACGGCGTGCTGGAAACGGATGATCAACGGCTGATTTCCATTCGGGAAAAACCAATATACTTTTTCAACATCAATGCCGGCATTTATCTGGTGGAACGAGAGGCGCTCGCCTACATTCCAGAAGGGGTGTATTTTGATATGACCGATTTAATCGAAGCCCTGAACGACGCAGGGCTTAAAGTGGGTACGTTCCCCATTACGGAACCGTGGATTGATATTGGACAGCATGAGGATTACGAACGGGTCAACCGGGAATCCCACCGTTATCTGTCGCTGGAAGCCAGTTGAAGGCATTTTGATGTGACGTTGCACCGCATTGGAGAGGATTTTACGCATGACAGAACATCCGGATTTTTATAATTTCTACAAGGGGAAAACGGTTTTTGTGACTGGCGCCGGGGGCTTTATCGGCAGCCACCTGACGGAAGCGCTGGTGCAGGCCGGGGCAAAAGTCAAAGCCCTGGTGCGTTATAACGCCAATAACCGCTGGGGCTGGCTGGACACGCTCCAGCCAGAAGTGCTCGACCACATCGAAGTCCTCCCCGGTGACATCCGCGATGGGGAATTCGTCCGCAAGCTCACCAAAGATACCGAGATCGGCTTCCACCTGGCCGCGTTGATTTCCATTCCCTATTCCTACGATGCGCCCGGGTCCTACGTGGAAACCAACATCACAGGCACACTGAACGTATTGCAAGCAGTCCGGCAAACGGGCATTGAACGCCTGGTGACCACCTCCACCAGCGAAGTGTACGGCACCGCCCAATATGTACCCATTGATGAAAAACATCCGCTGCAAGGACAATCGCCTTATTCTGCCACCAAAATCGGCGCGGATCAGATTGCAGAAAGTTTTTATCGTTCCTTTAATTTGCCGGTCGTTATTTTGCGTCCGTTTAACACCTACGGTCCCCGACAATCCATGCGGGCTATTATTCCCACGCTGCTCATGCAGGGGCTGACCGGAACGGAAGTCAACGTCGGCAACCTGACGCCTACCCGTGATTTCAACTATGTGCTGGATACTGTGCAAGCCTTTCTGCGCTGCGGGAAGACGCTGGAAGCGGAAGGCCACGTGTTGAACGCAGGCACCGGAACGGAAATTTCCATTGCGGATCTGATTCGCAAAATTGAAAACCTGCTTGGTAAAAAGTTAAACGTCGTGCAGGTGGAAGAGCGCCTGCGTCCGGAAAAAAGCGAAGTGTTCCGGTTGTGCGCTTCCATTGAAAAGGCGCGCAAAATTCTGGGCTATGAGCCGCAATACAGCTTGGAAGAAGGCCTGGCTCGAACGCTGGAATGGTGCCAAGCGCAAGATGCCAGTCGGCAATATACCAGTCGAAAAGTGGCGCTCTACCATGTCTAGGCAAATGCTGGCTCAAGGCATCGAAAAACCCATCCCGCTTTCCGAGCCGGAAATCGGAGAAAACGCCTGGCTTTATGTGAAGGATGCCCTGGATAGCGGCTGGGTTTCCTCCGTAGGGCCTTATGTGGATCGATTCGAGCGTGCATTTGCTGACTACTTCCAGGTGC
>DATNQC010000014.1:0-4908 GCA_036702885.1 Oculatellaceae cyanobacterium
CTCGTAAATAGATAAGCAGACCTGAGTTTCGGGCGATGGAAAAAGCTTCATCCCGCACCAGTGTGCCGCCGCCGGTAGAAATCACCGTGTTTTCGCGTTTTGCCAGTTCCCGAAGCACCAGCAGCTCTGCCCGCCGGAAGGCTTCCTCTCCATTTTCCGCGAAAATTCGGGAAACCGGCTTGCGAAATCCTTTCATGACCAGATGGTCCGTATCGTAAAAGCGAAACTGGATTTGTCTTGCCAGTAGCTTTCCAATGGTTGATTTGCCCGCTCCCATAAACCCGGTCAGGTACAACCGGGTGATTGGGGATGCATTATTCTCGAGGTTGGATGCTTTCACGGGGTTGAATGGGCTGGATTTTCTCAATAATGGCCTTGGGTTGCACTTGAGGACCGGACATCCCCTTGTCTCCCTGTGTAGAGGAAGGAGAGCCACTGGTCGCCGGTCTGGTTTCCGGACTGCTTGCCGACTGGGGGAGCGGCCTTCCAATGAAAACACTGTCGGCTGCTTCTGCATGAATTGCGAGAAGGGCCAGTAGAACCACAAGGGCACCTAACATCATACCGCGAACCGGTTGTTGAAACCAAATCACAGGCAGGCTCCTGTTTAGCTCATGTTACCAGGTTTGTTGGCGGCCCATTTTCTCAACTGCCGAAGCCGCTCTTCCACCTGGGCGCGGTTGGGGGCATCCGGCGTGAGTTGCAGGTAGGTTTCAAACGCTTTAATGGCTTTATCGTAGGCTTGCAGCTTTTCATAAGTGTACCCGATGTGTTCATAGATTTCGCCAATGCTCGGGTCTTGCTTTAGCGCCTGTTGGTAGGCCTGCAAGGCTTCCTGGTAGCGGCCCAGACCATGCAAAGCAAAGCCTTTGCTGTCCAATGCCGGAGCGCTGTCCGGTTTTAAAGCCAGTGAACGTTCGATGGCTTGCAGCGCCTCCTGGTATCGACCCAGTTGGGCCAAGGCGTAACCATAGTTATTAAAGGCTTCCGCAAAATTTTGCCCTGCGCCTTGGGTGGCTTTGCCGGAGTATAGGGCGGATTGCTCGTAATTATTGCATTTTGCGTAGAGCACACCCAGATCGTAATTGATCAGCGGGTTTTCCGGCGCGAGATTCACCGCTTCGTGCATCGTCTTGATGGCTAAATCGGACTGCCCTTGCTTGTCATACAGCAAACCCAGATTGTAAAAGGCCTGAACGGATTTTTTATCCAGCCGGACGACTTCCTGATACTGCTTGATAGCCTCATCGGTGCGCTGCAAGGCTTCCAACACAATGGCGTAGTTGAGATGCGGATAGGGATTTTCCGGAAGAAGCCGAATGGCCTTGGACAGCATGGCCTCTGCAGGGATTAACTGACCCTGTGAGGCGAGTTGCGTGCCGAGTGTGTAATAAAAGTTGCCGAACAAACGATCCGGATTGCGGGAATTATAGACAAAGGCCGCCTGAAACAGATTCGCATCTGGGGAAAAGGATTGCCGGACTGCATTTTCAAAATTCACGGTTTCGTTGTTTTTGGGAAATAACTTCAAAAAAAGGCCGTTCCAAGCAACCAATGATGGAAGCGCCAAGGCCAGAACCACCCAGGGCAAAATCCCTTCGGTCCGTTTGCCGGATAAAATCGTTTTCAAGCGTTCTCGCATTTCTGCCTATCCCTTCATGTACGGGTATTGTATCCTAAAAAGCGACCGGAGTGACATTCTTTTCTTGTGCCCTGATGAGCCCCGGTCTGTGATGATGGAGCCCATGTCCCCTTTTCATCGGATTCTTGCCATTGAAACCAGCTGTGACGACACCTCGGTGGCGATCGTGGAGGATGGTCGCAAGGTGCTGTCGAACGTCATCCGTTCGCAGGCGGCCCTGCATGCAACCTTTGGCGGCGTGGTGCCTGAAGCGGCAGCCAGAGAGCATATTGAAGCCGTCAACGACGCCTTGTCGGATGCTTTGGCGCAGGCAAACTGCACCTTGGAGGAAATTGACGCCTTTGCCGCCACTTTGGGACCGGGCTTGATTGGTTCGCTGCTGATTGGGGCCAATACGGGAAAGACGCTGAGCCTGATTACCGATAAGCCCTTTCTGGGGGTGCACCATCTGCATGCGCATGTCGCGTCTAATTACTTGGAAAGCGATCTGGAGCCGCCCTTTCTGTGTCTTCTGGTTAGTGGCGGTCATACGCAACTGATTGTGGCGGAAGACTACCAGACCATGCGTATCGTCGGTGAAACCGTGGATGATGCGGTGGGTGAAGCATACGATAAGGTCGCACGCTTGATGGGCTTACCCTATCCAGGTGGCCCGGTGCTGGATCGTCTGGCGAAGTCCGGTAACGATAAGGCGTTTCGCTTGCCGAAGGCGGTGCTGGAACACCCGTACAACTTTAGTTTCAGCGGTTTGAAAACGGCAAGCCTCCGCACTTGGGAAAAGGCCATTGCCGTTTCCGAGGATCTCCCGGCGCTGCAGGCGGATTTGTCGGCGTCTTTCCAGCGTGTGGTGGTGGAAACGCTGTTTGAAAAGACGATTCAATGCGCCGAGGATTATGGCCTTAAGACCATTGCCGTAGCGGGCGGGGTTTCCGCAAACAGGGGATTACGGGAGCGATTTGAGCGTTTTGTGCAGGAAAATCCGTCATACCGAATTTATATGCCCAAGATGGCCTTTTGTACGGATAATGCTGCGATGGTGGCGGCCTGCGCCTACTTTAATCCGATGACAAATGACATCCGGCAGGAAGTCTTTTCCCGGATGCCAGTGGCTTAAGCAATTGCAGCTTTTGGGTAATCTTCAAACAACAGCAAAGCATCCTCCGATATGGAGGATGCTTTTAGCTGTCGCAAGGCGATTACGGGAATGTGGCGGTCTGTTCTGTCTGCTGTGGTGACAGCGGCATTCTGACCAGGTTGTTGGGTTCGTTGGGTTGTTGCTGCGGAATGAGCGCCGGGCCTTCCGGCTCTAGTGGAACGGCCTTGTTATTCCTGATTTTGGCCGAGGCGACAAACCATTCTTTCAACCCATGGTGATTAAAGTACAGCTTGATGGTTTCTCCGGCTTTGTACTCCGGTTCCGGATATTTGCTCATCAGCCCCATCAGACGAATCACGCCTGACCCGTCCAGTGCGCCGTAAGTCACTTTTTCCGGTACGGATTTTTGATGATACTTGGATTTTTTTCCACCCAGAATGGCGAAACTGCTGCCGGCTAGCATTCGAGTGCCAAGCCCGGCAGGAATGGTCGCCAGCCCGCCGGCGGTGCCGGTGATGGAGAGTGGTAGCGTGACTGCCAGTCCTAGGGCGCTTGGCGGTAGTTGTTGTAATGCGGTTTGTGTAAAGGTTAAGGAAGTCTTGTGATGGGTCTTTTTATTGTGTGGCCTGTGTTTGGAGGGATCCATCCTTAAAAGGGTTCCATCCGGGAGTTGGGCTTCATCCGGATTCAGGACGACGTAGCCTGGCCGTCCTAGCGTTTTGGATGGGCTGACCTTGGTGACTTCTCCCCGGAAAACCGTCCCGGCAGGCAAGGTCCATTCTTCACAGCGTAATTCTTCCTGAAGTTGTGCTTCAAACATCTGCCCCTTCTTGACGGAACCGCCTAAAATATCCGTTTTCAACTGGACATTCACCGGTTGTTTTGGATCTTTGATAATCTGGACGGCCTGGGCAACGGGTGTGATGGCCAATAAGGCTACTGCCAGCAGGCCGGTCAGCCCTCTATGCCGCAAAGCGTCAAACTTCCCAACAAAACAACACATCATCCATCTCCTACCGTAACCGCTCAATTTCTCCCTGGTAACCCCATCATACTGAATGACTTTAAAATTGTGTAAATAATTTAATGCTTTATATCGTTCGTCATCCTTTTGTATGAGTTGCCCCTTAAGAAAGTGGGTAAATTGCGCCAGTTTAAATTTGGAAGATACTATTCATCCTAAAATATTGCGGTAAGAGGTTTGAAATTGGATTAAATTCGGTATTTTCCATGTGAGAACCAGGACGTTATAAATTTTGTCCTGGGCGGATAGAGCAAAACCTTGATTCTGAATTGTTAGGCCAGACCTACACAATGTCGTAGAACAACTTGCTATATAGAGAGTGGGTGATTGCCTGCTGTTTTCTATCTTTATTGTATAGATAATATATCTTTTTGTTAAAAAACCGAATTTTTGATCGGTTGTGCTAAACTAAAGGTTATCGGCAATGAGTGCGGCTTGGTCAGTATAGATTCTCCATGTGTACACAACTGGAGATCGCGAACCTAGCCGGTGTTCCAATTGGATGTGGATTCATGCTGCGCCATTATTAACAATGCCTCATTCTGCCTTTCTACATTGGTTAAGGGCAGAAGCAGCCAGCATTGAGCATTATTGCTAAATGCCGTACCAATCGGAGGATATGCCTATGGGTACCAGCTCACGTGGATTTGCATCCATGGACAAAACCAAGCAGCGGGAAATCGCCAGCAAAGGCGGTAAAGCCGCACACCAAAAGGGAACTGCGCACCAGTTTACGTCTGAAGAGGCCCGGATTGCAGGTCGCAAAGGCGGACAAGCAAGCGGTGCAGCTCGCGCAGCGAAAAAAAGAAGCAAAACGATCAGCTGATTGATGCATCATTCACTTTAAACTCATTCACGTTAAGCACACTTCCACCGGTTTTTTATCGCATCAATCGAAGGGGGAATATCCCGAACTCACCGACCGAAGGGTTTTGCCAGCCTGTATTGCCTGTTAACGGTAAGCAAGAGCAGCTGAATGTTGTGCCGATATTAAATACGCACGTTAATAAGACCGTTGACAGGCTGTGAGGCAGGCCCCATTGTCGGCGCGTTTTGGACTAAAGGGTAAAGTGGCGATGGTGCAACCGGTTGATACGTCTGGATTGGGTAGGTCTGGATAGGGGGCAGCGCTGGCTGTGTAGGTGG
>DATNQC010000360.1:0-9655 GCA_036702885.1 Oculatellaceae cyanobacterium
AAGTATTTCGGAAAGTTCGTAGGTGATAGCGGAGTTATGGAGATGAATGATAAGGGTCGAGGATTGCTGCAAAGGCTTGAGTTCATAACGGGTACCAAGGGCAGGGCGCAAGCTGCGTTTGATTGTTGGATGCGTATCCGGCAGCTCGGCTATGAGGTGGCAAGGGAAACAATGCCAGACAGAACATGGCGACGACATATCAAGGCGCTGAAGGATGCTGGTTTATCCGAGGCTGATCTGCAAGCGGGCATCGTTATTCCGTTCCGCCGCAATGTTATAACCCTGTCCGCTCCGGTCACATCTTGGGATGAATTGAGGAAGGCCGCATGAAAACTTTTTCACACCAATATTCACAATCCGGCCAGGTTATCGTCGAGTATCTCTTGACACTTGGTTTTGTCGTTGCACTCGCCACTATTGTTGGAACGTATTTGCTCAACAAAGTCGAGGCATTCTTATGAGGAATAAGAATGGGGGTAATTTGAACCCTGAAACCATAATCTTTGCCGTGATTTTTTCTTTAGTTCTTGGTTATGGTTTTGCGGTTTGGGATTTTAAACGTGAAACAGATTCACTGGCAGATTATGGTCTGTTTCATTTTGAGGCAAGGGGCTATTGATGCAATTTAAAGTCGTTCATACATGCTGCCTTCAGCCATGACACAGCCGGCAGGCTGCGGCATGGCTGAAGGAAGCATGAACACGACGATTTTTCTTGAGGCCGGGCATGGATACATTAATCGCTGATATTTCTGTCGAAGACACGATTGTGATCATTTCGTGCTGCTTTTCGGTCATGTTCGGTTTTATCCATGGTTTTACCGTTTTTAGGCTGCGTTAGTGATGACCATAGCTGACGTAGTGGGTGCAGTGTTCGGATTATATGCCGTTGGTTTTGGCATCGGCATTGTCTGGGCAATGGTCATTAACTTCTTTGATCAACTACTTAGATGAAAGGAAATACCATGAAGCAAAAAGCCGTTTATACCGCTGTCGCCGGTGCTGTTGGCACTACTGCTCTGGCTCTCGTCCCTGGGCTGGCAATGGCAGCGTCGTATGTGCCCGATGGTGTGCTGACCTCCATGACGACCGATGTGACTGATACTTTTGAGGAAGTGCAGACTTGGATCTGGGCAATCTTCCCGATTGTCGCCCTGGGCTGGTTTGCCTTCAACCAGTCGCGCAAGGCTGCTGGTAAGTTCGGCGCACGTTAAGTTCTTTCCATTAACAAAGCCAGAGAAGGGGTTTCACTCTTTCCCTGGCTTTTCAACTTTTGCAGGGGAAACTATGAAAAACGCACTCACTATATTATTTATTGTTGGCGCAACTCTTTTTTCCTCTGTTTCCAATGCAACTTTTTATAATCCCGGATACGGTTTTCGTAAGCATGGATCATCTGGCACTCCCTATTCTTCACCAGGTGAGGCGTGCCAACCCCATATAGCAACCTATGGTCCAAATTTTGGCAGCGGAACTACATGCGGTTCGGCTGATTATGGTTGGGTTTGTCATGCTCCAGGGAGTCCTCCTTTAACATATGGCCCGAATTTTAGTGGAGTTGCTTGCCGCGTTAACACGGGTGGCGGCATACCTTCGAATGCAACGTGTACTGAACAAAATACCCGTTGCACCTGCAATGCAGGCTATACCGAAGTTACAAGCTTTATTTCTGGCACAAGCTGTCAACCTATTTCCGGTCTCATAGAAGACCATATCGGATTTGCAATTGGCGTCGGTATTCTTGGCGGTGCTCTAACAACTGCAATGGTAGGTATCGCATCTGGTACATGCGCTGTCTCACCTATGATGTGCGCAGCAGCTATTACTATAGGTGCTCATATCGGTGGTGGTATGGCTGCCCTTGCATTGCGCTCAAGTAACAATCAAACAATTGTTCGTCAGCCTCCAGAAGATCAGCCAACTACAATGGAGATTAATCTGTACCTCGACGGTCCATCTGTAACCGATCAAGTACGCGCTCAAAATGTAGGACAGGGCAACTTGCGACCCTTTAACGGTGCCGGAGCGACCGGCACTTGGGAGCCGCATTCCAGCGGAGCGACCGGTACTTGGGAAAACAGCGGCTCCTGGACGGATCCATCCACGGGTAACACCACAAGCTGGAACAATTTCCTCGATGAAAATAACGATTCCGCATGGTCCAGCTCTACAACCAGCCACGCTGGCGGCGGTGGCCCGATCAACAATGCATCATTAGTTACTCATAATGGTGACGGCACCTTTGACTATTTCGAATATTGGGAAGAGTGGACGAATTCCGAAGGCACCGAGAAGATTGCGCACATCCTTGAAGCTACTGTAGCAGAGGATGGTCAAGCGACTGTTACTGGCGGAGGCCAGATTGTTTTTGTCTGGAATGGCACCTCTTGGATAGCTATGGGCTTAGGTGGCGGAGATGATGGCGGTGATGGCGGTGATGGCGGCGATGGTGGCAGTGGTGGTAATGGTGGTACTGGTGGCGATGGCTCGGAATGCCCAGAGTGCCCTTATCTGTCCAATATCGAGGCTCTCCTTGCTGGCACGGGTTTAAATGTATCCCTTCCGCTTGCCCAGGCTAACGCTAATGTGGATTCGTCGATAGATTCTTTTTTTGCTGCTTCCTTTGACACTTTCTCAGACTGGATTACAAATAGTCCGCTTCCTGACATTTACGAGTCTATCCTTCCGCATAATCCGTGGGATTTGATCGCAGACAGTGCGACTGGTGGCTGTTCTTTGAACACCACTCTTTTTGGTCGTCCAATGAATTTCAGTCTCTGTGAGCACCAGGAAGAAGTTCAAACTCTAATTGCCTTCATGTTGTTCATCGCTGTCCTGTGGGGCTGTCTTGCCCTTGTCTTTGAACGTCCGGATCACTAAAAGGTAAATCACATGCAGTGGCTAGTCGTCCTTCTCGTATCTCTTGTTGAATCCATTTTTACTTGGTTCCTGAAAAAGGGTCTTAAGGCCGGGGCCATGTTCCTGTCTTACATGGCTCTCATCATTTCTCTTTTCACTGCTTTTCTCGCTCTGATATGGGCGACTCTGGGCGCTTTGGTTCCGTTTGTTCCTGCTGGCATGGGTTTCATTCTGTCGCTTCTTCCTCCCTCTACGTCGGCCTATATATCAGCCTATTTCACAGTCTTGATTGCCAAGCGTGTTTATGACTGGCACGCGAAGATCACTAAAGATTTCACCCAGGCAACTCTGAATTTCTAGATGGCTAACTGGACTCTCACAGGTGAGCTTGGCTCTGGAAAATCCATTATTGCCGTTGGCAAGATTCGGGATTTTTTGGAAGAGGGCAGGGCGGTTGCTACGAACATGGATATTTACCTTGAAAAGCTTATGCCGCCCAGCTCTAAGGCAACTATTACTAGACTGCTTGATTTTCCCGATGCCCCTGATTTGTGGGCTTTGGGTCTTGGCTGTCCAGAAAAGGATGAATCCAGATATGGCGGGTTATTCCTCGATGAACTCGCTGTTTTTCTGAACGCTCGTTTTTGGCAAGGCAAGGCACGTGATGAGGTAATCAAATATCTTCGGCATGTCCGTAAGCAACATTGGCACACTTTTTTTATTACTCAAGACATTGAATCACTTGATGCGCAGGCTAGGCGTGCGCTCATTGAACATAAGGTAAGCTGCAAGCGAACTGACCGACTCTCAATTCCTCTTGTCGGCTGGCTGATTAGATTGTTAGGGCTTGGCTCTGGTTATCTTCCTCGTTCCCATTGGGGCATTGTTCGTTACGGAAAGGATGACCGTTCACCGATAGTCGAGACCTGGAAATATTGGGGTTCTTCATTACATGAGGCATACGATACAGATCAGGTCTTCCGTGATGAGCCTTTTTTCTATGTGGACGTACCTCAATACAAAATCCATTATCGTCCGCTTGCTTCACCAGTCCTTGTTCCCGATGGCTATCGTACCGTTCCGGTTGATCAGGTCGGAACTTACACGGTTCTGTCAGCCTGGCACTTAAAAGGCCGGTATCTCAATTTTTATCAACGTCACAAGCCTGTAATCAGGACATTTTTTGTTGTCCTTCTCTGTTTGTTCCTAATGTTTTTCTGGGCTGCGCGTGGGGAAAAGATCAAACATACAGTTACTAAACCTGCTGCATCAACATTATCAGCGGAGCCTTTTACCAAATCTCTCCAGATTGGTAACTCATTCGTCATTACGACACAAGACGGCCGTGTACTTAAGTCAGATCAAGTCAAAATCCAAAATGGCAATATTTATGTGAGGGTAGGAAAAAAATGGTACGTCAAACAATAATCGCGCTCTTTCTCTTTATATCTACTTCTGTCCAGGCTCAAAACGTCAATCTTGAATTCCAGAACGCCACTATCTCCGAGGTTGTTCAATCCTTGGTCAAAGGTGTAATTCGGAAAGATTATTCATTGTCACCCGAAGTCATCGAGGATACGCGCAAGGTATCTTTATCTGTTCAGAACAAGTCACCCGATCAGGTGTTAAAGCTGCTTTCTGTATTTCTTCAACAGCATCAGCTCCAGATCGAGGAAATTGATTCAGTGCTGTATATCTCAAAAGCTAAGCCTGAAATCACTTCTCAGATAGTAGATGATGAATTCTCTTCACCGGACATAATGTCCGGTTTTGTACCTGGTGAAATCAATTCCATACAGCCTGGCATCAGCGACCGCATAACGAGGACATACAATGCAAAGCATCGTAGTCTAAAGGGCTTTCAGGAATTCAATAAGATATCGTCTGCTGCTGAATATATTTCACTCGATGACGACATTGCGATTTTGACGGGAACGAAAGAGGGCGTTCTTCTCCTGGAGCAGATGCTTTCCCTATATGATCGCCCAGTTGATGAGCTCGAATTGAAAGTTTCCATTGTTGAGCATCAATCCAACAATGATTCCTCCAGGTCTTTCTATGCGTCGCTGAATCTGCTTGCTGACAGGTTAAAGATCAATATTGGTAATCCTTCTCCCTTGCGTGATTCCTTCGTGTTTACTGGTGCTGATTTTTCTCTGGTCATGTCAGCTATCGAAAATGATTCAGATTTTCAGATTCTTGACACGTCAATACTTCGGGTTGTTAGTGGAAAAACAGGACGGATAAACGTAGGCCAGGAGGTGCCTGTACTCTCTCAGTTTGTTCTTGATGCCAACAATCGCCAGGTTCAATCTGTCCAGTATCGTTCATCCGGTCTTATCGTTGACATACAGCCTGTGCTCATCCGTGACCAGGTACATGCCAAGATCAACCAGCAATTGTCCAGCTTCGCCATTACATCGACCAGTAATATTGATTCTCCCACGCTGCTCAAGCGCGAGATCGAGACAAACCTGACCAGCAATCTCAACGAAGTCATTATCATCGGCGGCCTTGAGGAGGTCAGAAAATCCCAGGCGAAATCCAGTTTTTTTGGCTTACCTATTGGCAAGCAACAGAACGAAACCAAAAACAGTCTCTTTCTTGTTCTGGAATTCCAGCGCCGTTAATACAAAAGGGGCTTTCGCCCCTTTTTTTAGTTTAAAAAGGCCTCGATCTCTTCATCGCTAAACCAGATTCTGGCCGCGCACCGAAAATCTTCGATTTCATCTTCGCGGTACACTTCGAAGATATGTCCATCATGGCGAAGCCAGTCAACCGCTGCTTGAAATTCTTCACCCTCTTCGAATTCACGGGATAGTTTCATCGAATCAGATTCTTCGTCGTAGAAGCATTTGATCCCAACTTGTTCTTCTAGCGACGTGCCAGCGTCCCAAGCAGATTCTGACGCAATCTTGATAATGTCCGATTCAGTGTGCATGATCATGGTCATTCGTCCATATCCGGACGCTGAATAGCCGGATCCGGATGATGCGATGCAGTAGTACCATTGATTTGCCATTTGTCATTTCTCCTGTTTGATTTCCGGTTGCTTGAGTTTGTGCTGCTGTCGTAGTGCCATCTCTATCAATTGGGCGGCTGGCTTGTCTTGCTTGCGCAGCCACTCCACTAGCCATCGGGGTAGCTTGTACCCAACTGGCACTTTTACCATTCGCGGGTCAATCGGGGGCCTTCCGGCCCCTTCGCGGCGTCCTCCTCTGCTCATACCTGTTTGCGCCACGTTTCAGCTTCGGTGATGGTGTCAAATACCATCCAGCCGCCTTCGACCTCGATGATTTCGGCTGCGCCGGGATATTCGTTACGGACGGCTTCAATGTCTTCGTAGTCTTGCTGGCTGCAAAATCTGTTCATTTCTCTTTCTCCTATCTTTCGTTAATTGGCTCGCGCCCATCGCTTACCATGATTACAGTATAGCCAATAATCAAAATATGGTCAAGCCCTTTTTCAAAAATATTTTCTGGTCGCACAGGCCTCCGGCCGAAGGCCTCCGCGCAGGCCTCCGCGCAGGCCTCGCCTCGTCTTTTTGCTTGCATATCAATTACTTAAACCATCGCAGGCCTCGCCGTTCTTCTCGCAGGCCTCCGGAATGATGGGGATTATTAAGGGGCGACTTAGCCCCTTAATGGTGGCCCGACGGCCTCTCAAACTTGCACGGCGTTTCTCGTGAGAACTACCGCACCGATTTTCACCGCTGGTACTCCGCGCCCTACAGACCAATGCGGCCTTTCGTTCTTCTTCGACTTTGATATATCATCCGGCTTGGGAGCTAATAACAAGCAATGAATAAATGATCCCGGAATCCTCTCTACCAAATATCTACTGGCGGATCAGGAACGCAAGAGGCACCGAGCGTAGACGAATCCGCACCTGGTACCGTCAAGTTCAAGCCGAAAAAAAACGCCTGCTTGATGCAGGCGTCAATGGGGAGCTTTTAAGACTTTATTGTCGTTATCTGGCTAACCCAAGCAACCGGCATGCGCAGGCAGCATTTGACAATTTCGTGAAACAGCATGAGCGAGATTTCTAGCGGCTTTGAGCAGCCTTCTACTTAACATAATATACACAGCCTTGAACTGGTCTTTCAGTGCTGGCGCGGCTTCGGCAGGTGATGGTGTCAAAATGGTATTGACATCGGCCATTGCCACTAATACCAGGGCAATTCCTGCCTTTTCAAGCTTTTTTGTAAATCTTCCTACCACGCCGGCGTTTTTCTCTTTCGTCGCACCTACTGCATAGGCACAAGTTTCAAAAGGGATGCCCGTTAATTGGCTTAACTCATCAATATGATCGAGGTTCGGGCTGCTTTTCCCTTTTCTCCATCCGTTGATTAGCTGTCTGTCAATACCAAGCCGGATAGCAGTCTGATTGTCGCTTTTTGTTATCTCTTTTGCCTTGTCTAGTACTTGGTTCAAATCCATTTTTTGACCTCCTTCAAAGTTGACCAAAGTATGCTCTGAAAAAAATTTGTTGACAATGACAAAAATTTGCTTACACTCGCTTCTGTCAGAATTTTTCTGACATTTCTCATAACTTTCTAAGGATGTGAATTATGGCTACTCCAGAAACAGTAACACCTCTCAAACCAGCTCTTGAGCTCGGTCATGCAATCATCGAGGGCAAGGTCGAATCGATCGAGCAACCGCGCGATAGCGAGTTTTTCTATTACCGCATAGCAGGAAAAGCTGCGGACGAATACTCCCCACGGCCAGTCATGCAAGTCTCCAGTCCTGCGCACACTCGACCATTCTGCAAAGAGGGCGACATTGTGAGGATCAAAGTTCAGCTTTCCGGCTTTGTTCGTCGTCATCAAGGCCGGATTTTTATTACTAACACGCTGCAATTCGTTGATCTGGCTTAGGGCTTTGTTGTTGTCTGTCTCCTTGATCTCTTTGGTTTTCCGCCGGCTCCCCCTGCTGGCGGGTTTTTTTCGGTCGATTGTTTCTGATTTTCAGTCGGCCGAAAAAAGCGTTGATAGTCCGGGTTTCCTTGTAACACCCGGACAACCGGCCACGGGTGGCCAAAAATGCTGATTGATTGGCTGACTTTGAGGCTGCCGATTTCAGGGCTGACAGCAGGGCAGATTGACCAGCTGATGCCCTACATCGGGGCGGTTTACGTTTACGGTTCCGATGGCGAGGAAGTTAGCCGCAAGCCGATTTTTGACATCGACAAGTTACGGTCGGATAGCAACGGCGTTTTTTGGCGTATTGATTCCGACGGCAAGGAGCGTTATTTGACTATTGGCGGTTCTCCGGCTGCGATTGAGCATGGCAACAATGTTTTTGGCAGTGCCGATATTCGCCATTGTGCCGAGGTTCTGATTGGTGAGGCATCTAGAGTTCTCGGAATGTTCCTGCCGCCGCCGTCGGCTTGGCGATGCACGCGAATAGACTACACGCAGAACTACGCGCTGCAAAGCAACAAACACGTGAAACAGGCTTTGCGCGAGCTTCTTAAAGGTGACGGTTTCCGGCAGAAGGCCGTTAACAACGGGGGCGATTCGGTGTACTGGGGCATCCGTTCCGATTTGATTTCTGGTAAGGCTTACGACAAGGGAACCCAGTTGCAGGTCATGGTGCGACGTGGAAAAGCAGAAGCCAGCCTGGAGCAGTTGGATTTGGCTTCCCGTTTGCTGCGTTTTGAGCTTTCCCTTAAGTCTCGCTGGTTTCGTCGTTTTTACGATCAGGCGCAATTAGAAGGGCATCCTGAGCCATTTAGTAAATGGCTGGATATTACGCCTGATTTTTTAATGGATGAGCACACAAAGTATTTCGGAAAGTTCGTAGGTGATAGCGGAGTTATGGAGATGAATGATAAGGGTCGAGGATTGCTGCAAAGGCTTGAGTTCATAACGGGTACCAAGGGCAGGGCGCAAGCGGCATTTGATTGTTGGATGCGTATCCGGCAGCTTGGCTATGAAGTAGCAAGGGAAACAATGCCCGATAGAACTTGGCGGCGACATATCAAGGCTCTCAAAGATTCCGGATTATCCGAGGCTGATCTCCAAGCGGGCATCGTCATACCTTTCCGGCGTCACGTTATCACTTTGTCAAATCCTGTTACTTCTTGGGATGAGTTAAGGCGGGCGGCATGAATCGGTTCCTTATCAATCTTTACTTTTTCATCTTTGGAGTCATTTTGTCGATTCTTTCGATGTCGCCTTTTTTCTGAATTTGCCATTTCGGCGAATCCGCGCCGGCGGTTCCCGGCGATTTGTTTTGGAGGTCTTTAACATGGAAAATCGCAATACTGTTGCCAAGTATGGCATTGGTGCCGGTCTGATGACTCTGGCAGGTTCTGCTGCTGCAGCCCTGCCGACTGAAATCGGCACGGCTATTCAAACTGCCCAGGCTGACGGTCAGGAACTGGGTTACCTGCTGCTCGGCATGGCAGTTGTGGTCGGCGTGATTTTCTGGCTGAAGCGCCGCGCTGGTTAATCACGATGGGGGCATTGTTTCAGGGAGTATGCTATGCAGACGCCGCGCAAGCGGCGGATGCCTACTTCGGCTCCAATGCCCCCTTCATCAACCCGACACCCTCGGGTGTTGAAGTGTTTCAATACCTGCTCGATTCTGGCGAGTGGATTTTCCAAAAATCATCAATCGATAATCTGACCGGCACGGAAACTATCCATTATCAGATCGTGCAGGTACCTCCCGCTTTTCCATCTTGCGAAAACCCAACGGACCCAGTGACCGCTTTCTCAACAGGCATGGAGTTAGGCTCCGCCGTTGCTGTAACCATGGACATTGCTTGGGCAATTCGCCGTATTCGTC
>DATNQC010000362.1:0-3039 GCA_036702885.1 Oculatellaceae cyanobacterium
CAACATCCGCTTTCCGGTTTCGTGTGTTCCATTTGCTTCCTCGTGTCTGCCTTTCAAGATCATACCGGCTCAACCATGCACACGAGGCTCCGGTTTACAAAGCCGCCGGGATCATTCATAGCAAACACACAAAGCGAGGGCAAATGCAAAACACAGCACGCACCCCGGTCAGAAAGCCACCTCTCAAGATGGTTTTGGAAGTTTCAACGCGTCTGTTACAGCGAATTGGAATCAAACAGATTGTTGATCCGGGCAGTCAGCTCGTCGTTGTCCAACTCCTGGGAGAACTGATTGATATCCTGCGCCACTCGGAAGCACTGGGCCGCCTCCAAACGCTTCCCAAGGAAGCTGTAAGCCCGCCCCAGGTTGTAATGCGCCAGCGCATAATGGTCATTCAGGGTAATTGCCTGACTGAAAAGTTCGATAGCCTTCTGGATATCCCCCAGCGTATCCAGATAAATGACACCCAGGTTGTTCAGCGGAATTTCATACTGGCTATCCAGGGCGATTGCCTTCTCGTAAAACAGTATGGCGGAATCAATATCCCCGGTGCTCCAGCGGAGATAGCCGATATTGCAATATAAGCGGGGATTATCCGGCGCAATGGACAAGGCCATTTGATACGTGCGCTCCGCGTTGTCGTAATCCTCTTTTTGAAAGTAGAGGAGTCCTTGCTGGATGTAATTTTCCACATCGGAAGGATCCAGCTCCTGCGACAAGCGGTAATAAGCCAGCGCGGCATCGTGGTTCTGGAAGATATCCGCGTAAATATTCGCGATACTTTGAGCCACCATCGCCTTCCAACGACGGTCTTTCCCTAATCGAAGCGCGGTTTCGTAGGCCTTGAGCGATTCCCGATAAGATTGGGCAAAGTAGGCGCTGTTTGCCAGATTACACCAGACATGCGGATTGCCGGGCTGCAATTCCAGTAGCTTTTGATAGACCTCCATCATCTCCAGGTAGGCTTCCTGGTGCTCCAGCAAGCGCGCCAGCAGCGCGTAGGCTTCCGGCTTGGAGGGATGACGACGAATGACAGATTCAAACCAGTACTTTGCCTCGTCAAACTGTCCCTTTTCCTGATAAAGCCGCCCAATCAGATTACCCAGCAAGGCAGAACCCGGAAAATAGCGATACAAATCCAGGCAGCGCTGCAAGCCACCTTCCTCGCCAATGCCGGCTTCCGACTGAAGCCAGGCCATCGGCAATTGCGCAAGCAGCCATAATTTTCCCAGGCTGACGGCACTGTCCTTTTGGAACGGCGTTAACAGGACTGCCGTCAGCAAGGCGTATCCACCGGAAAACAAGGGCAATACGCTAAAGCGCTCCTGAAGCGCCTCCCGCATAACGCGCCAAAATTCATACCGAGCCCCTGCGGATTGCAGCCCGCCCACTTGAATTGCCCGCGCCAGATACTCAACCGACTGGTTCAGTTGTCCTTTCCGTCGTGCAATTTCTCCAAGCAGCAGGTAAGCATCCCCAAGACCGCATTTCGTCCCCGAAAGCTCCAGCGCTTTTCCGGCATATCGCTCAGCTTTTTCGTATTTACCCTGCAAGTAGAAGGTTTTTGCAATGCGAACCAGAACTTCCGGTTCGTCAGGGGCTTGCTCCTGCGCTCTGCTATAGGCATTCAGCGCTTCATCCAACAGGTTATCGCCTTCCGCCCAATCCTGATGTTGTCGGTACGCCCGATCCCCTTCCTGGATAAAGTACTGATATGAAAGACTCCGGGCGACTTTAATCGGTTTGGAACGCAGCATTGCCTTTGGCATCAACATGGACCACCCTCAAACCTCTACACAGAGCGTATCGGTTTTGAGCGTCCGAAACTTTGGCAAAGTGTTACATATTGTTACCGGAATCTCGCCGGTAGCGTCTGAATAGTCTTTCCCCTCGATTTAATGGCAGCAAGTCTTGACTGGATGCTTTTCTTCAGCCTTTTGCTCCCGTTGGAGACTGTCCAGGTTCAGCTCCGGGGCGCGGCGAAATACCTGAACCAGCTCATCCATCACGCGCGCCGTGTCCTGATTCCTCACCGCATCCACCACACAGGTCTCCAGGTGTTGCTTCAGAATTTCCTCGGAAATCTTGTCCAAAGCGGATTGGACCGCTTTCATCTGATGCAGGACGTCAATGCAGTACTTTTTCTCGTCCACCATCCGATAAACAGCGTTCAAATGCCCCATGGCCTTGGCCAGGCGGTTTTTGAGCTTTTCCTTGGATTCATCGGTAATCGGCATGATACGTTACTGATAGCACAAGCCATCCACCTGTCCAAGGGGGATTCTCAGCAAAGCCGAAGCAACCGGAGAAACGCCTTGGGGGCGCCAAATCATGCCAAGCAAACGCCTTAACGACAGATGGGCACGCCCTTGACCCATTGGTTAGGGTTCACCGGCAATCCGCTCACATACAGGCCCCAGTGGAGGTGCGGCCCCGAAGCAAAGCCGGTAGAACCGACATAACCAATGACGTCTCCCTTTTTGACCATTTGGCCTGGCTGAACGGCAATCTTGGACATATGGATGTAGATGGAGCCGATGCCATGACCATGATCCAGCCCAACCGTTCCGCCGTGCAAGCGATACATTTTGGCAATCTGCACTTTTCCGCTGTTAGTCGCGCGGATAGGACGCCCTGCGGGCGAACGCAAATCGACGCCTTTGTGGTAGTCCCCCGTAGCCTTGCCGTTATGATAGCGTTTAACGCCAAAGGGCGAGTTTTGGCAATCCGGCGTGGGGCTAATGAAGGGTTCATCCCAGAAACGAACGCCGCTGACCGTGTCTTTCAGCGCCTGAATCGCTTCCAATTCACCAGGGAGCGGCTTCAAGCCCGCTGTTGTCTTGCTGACCGTAATATTCTGCCGCTTATAATGGGCGTCCTGAATGGTTACATCCATTGCCTTCAGCAGTTGACCGCTGGAATCGTATACGGATAATGCTGCGGTCCCGGGAGTGGCAAAGACAGAAACCGGCACCAGCGCCAACGCCGAACCATCCGGCTGTTTGAAAAAGCTGACCTTTCTATCAAGCAGGGTAGCAT
>DATNQC010000042.1:0-5341 GCA_036702885.1 Oculatellaceae cyanobacterium
TCACCGCGCTGAATGATGAACTGAAGTCGATGGATGCGCGCAAGAACAGCCTGAATGCAGAAATTGCGCAACTGGAAAAAAACTCCATCATCCCGCCCGATCTGGAAATTGAGACTTACACGGACAAAAACCGCGAACAAATCATCAAAAAAATGCTGGATCGGATCGTCAATCTGGCGACCGACGCTGGGAACCTGTTTATTAGTCTGGCGCCGTCCGATGACAAGCCGGCTTCTGCGCCGCAACCGCAAACAACCGCCGCTAAAGACGGCAAACAGGGCGCTGCTTCTTCGGGTAATGCCGAAGAAGCAGAAGGACCGCCGCCGCCGGTGTTGAATCAGTTCAGCTATGAGTTGTCCGTGCGGGGAACGTATGCATCCCTTCAGAATTTCCTGAAGTCGGTTGCCGCGCAGAAAGCGCTGGTTGAAATCAGCGCCATCAAGCTGGAAAACGAAAGCGCCAGCGTTGCATCGGGCAATGGCATTGAAGCTGACCCGTTCCACCCGATTCGCATGACCGCAACGGTCCGCCTGGCTCTTCAGCCAAAAATCTAAATCTGCTGGCGGCCCTGGAGCGCACGGGTAATCGTCACACTGTCGGCGTATTCCAAATCAGCGCCCACGGGCAGACCAAAGGCAATCCGGGTGAGCTTGACGCCCAATGGCTTTAGCAATCGGGACAGGTATAAACTCGTGGTATCGCCCTCAATGGAGGGGGGCAGCGCCAGAATGATTTCTTCAATATCCGACTCCGAAAGGCGGGCGATCAGCTCCTTGATTTTCAAGTCTTCCGGTCCAACCCCTTCCAGGGGGGAAATAAGCCCTTGCAGGACGTGATAGACGCCCTGAAACTCACCCGTGCGGTCCAGCGCGTAGAGATCCTTGGGTTCCGCAATGACGCAGATGACCTGTTTTTTGCGGTTGGGCTGGGAGCAGATTTCGCACACGGTCTGCGCGGATAGGTTAAAGCACACCTGACAGTGCCCGATTTTATCCCGCGCGTCAATCAGGGCGTCCGAAAAGCGCCGGACATCCTCCGGGGATTGTTTGAGAATATGAAAAGCAAGCCGCTGGGCTGATTTTGGGCCAATGCCAGGGAGCTTTTGGAATTCCTCAATCAGCCGGGCAAGCGGTAGCGTATAACTCATTGGTTAGAACGGCAGTTTCAGCCCCGGAATATTCAAACCGGCTGTGATCGAGGACATTTTCTGTTCCATAGCGGCAGAAACTTTGCTGCTGGTGTCTTTTAGCGCGGCAAGCAGCAAATCCTCCAACATCTCGCGATCTTTGGCTGCTTCTTCGCTGATTTTGACAGACAGGAACTCGTATTTGCCGTTGCAGGTCACAGTGACAGCCCCACCACCGGCGCTTCCGGTAAACTGGGAGTTTTCCATCTCCTCCTGCACTTTTTTCATGTCGTTCTGCATTTTTTGCGCTTGTTGCATCATTTTTTGGAGGTTGAACATGAGCGAGTTCCTTTCTCTAAAGGCATTTAAAAACTTGATCCGCTGAAAATATCGCTATGACAATCAGGTTCGGACTTGCCGAACGTTCTTACTGCCAGCCGCTTTCCAGGCCGGTTCATTATATCCCAAAAGCGGTGGTTCGTCCCAACAGAAACAAGCCCGAAACGCGGAAGCGCATCCTGATTGCATCCAGGAAGAAAGGCGCGGGTTTTCCTCCTGGCGCTTTGCCGGTATGATAGAGCAATGATTAAACTGGTTGCCCTGGATCTTGACGGCACGATTGTCAACGAACACCTCAAAATTTCGAGCCGCGTTCTATCGACACTCAAGCACCTGATTACGCAGACGGATGTCCGTGTGGTGATTGCTACGGGACGCATGTTTCCTTCTGCCCTGCCATTTGCCCGGGAAATCGGCATTCGTGAGCCGATCATCACCTATCAGGGGGCGATGATTCGGGATTTGGGCGATGGGCACGCGCTCCGGTTTCATTCGCCCATTCAACTGGGGCTGGCGCGTGAGATTATGCAATCCCTGGTTGCGGAAAACTACCACGTGAACCTGTACATGCATGATCGCATCTGGACCCGGCCAAACAGCAGGTATACGGATTTCTACACCAAAACGTCCGGTGTCGAGCCGATCTTCCACGATGATCTGCTGGATTGTCTGACCACCGATCCCACCAAGATCATGGTCATTGATGATGATCGGGTGGATTTGCTGTTGCAGGATCTCTCCCGTAATTACACGGGGAAGCTGACTTTCTGCCGTTCACGCAGCAACTTTTGCGAAATTATTGATGTGGCCGCCTCCAAATGGAACGCCCTCAAGGCCCTGGCGGATGAATGGGGGATTCGCCCGGAGGAAATCATGGCGATTGGCGATCAAGGCAATGATCTGTCGATGATCACGCAGGCGGGCGTTGGGGTGGCGATGGGCAACGCGCCGGATGACGTCAAATGCTGTGCGGATTATGTCGCTCCGCCCATTGATCAGGATGGCGCGGCTGAAGCCATTGAGCGCTTTGTGCTGGATGGCAAGGCATTAACGTTGAATTAAGGCTTAAATCAATGGCTATGCACGTTCCACAACCGCCATATCGGATTGGGCAAGGTTATGATCTCCACCGGCTGGTGCCGAATAAGCCGCTGATGCTGGGCGGTATTCAAATTGACAGCCCGGTCGGTAGCGAAGCGCATTCTGATGGGGATGTGTTGCTGCATTCGCTGATTGATGCGTTGCTGGGAGCACTTGGCTTGGGGGATATCGGCGATCATTTCCCGCCCAGTGATGAACAATACAAGGGCATGGATAGCACCACGCTGCTCCGGCGTGTGCAACCGTTGATTGCACAGACAGGCTACCGGGTCGCCAACGTGGATGTGACGGTATTTCTAGAAAAGCCGAAGCTGGGACCGTATAAGCTGGCGATTCGGGAAAATCTGGCCCGTCTGCTGGAATTGCCGGTGGATTGCGTATCGCTCAAGGCCAAGACGGCGGAACGATTTCCCCCAGTCGGAACACAGGAAGCCATTGCCGCCAGCGTGACAGTGCTTTGCTACCGGTAATTCTTGAACTAGAACGCTCGTTTTTGGCTCTGTTTGGCGTTTAGGAGACTGCTACTGCGCTTCCCGGAATCCATACTCGCGTTCGACCTTGGCAATGCGGACCCGGTAGTTTTCATACCAACGAGGGCCTTGTTGTTGCATCAGGCGATGCTCGGCATCGGCTTTCCAGGCTTGCATGGCTTCCAGGCTTCCCCAATAGGAAACGGTAATGCCAAAGCCTTGGGCATTTCTGGCGCTTTCAACGCCTAAAAAGCCCGGCATGCCGGATGCTCGTTCCAGCATGATTTTGCTGGCTTCCGTATAGCCGTCCTCCCCTTCTTTTCGCAAGGAGGTGAAGATACAGGCATAATAAGGCGGCTCAGGGGTTTGGGCAAAATGAAACATCGGGCGGGCGATTTAACTGATTGTAAGAGATGAATGCGCTTTCTTTTGTGTTCTAAAAAATGCCAGCAATGCAAAGCCCAGCAGGATGCCGCCAAGGCTGACGACTTGGGAGGCGCTCAGGTTGAGGGCTTCAATCCACACCAGCCGATCACCGCGGATGTATTCCAAGGAAAAGCGCACCAAACCGGCCAGGATAAAGAACCATGCGGCGGTAAAACCCTCAAAGGGCTTTTTCTGATCCAGCTTGAGCAGGAGCAGTGTGGCGAGTAGCATCAGGCCGGTTTCATATAGCGGTGCGGGATGGACGGCAAGGCCATGCGTTTCATGACTGAGCGGATAATGAATGCCCCACGGCAGATCGCAGGGCGCACCGTAGCAACAACCGGAAAGCAGGCAGCCAATTCGTCCAATAGCCAGCCCCAATGCGGCGGATGGCGCGATGATGTCCGAAAAGCGGGAAAACGGGATTTGCCGACTGCGGGCGTAGAGAATGGCTGCGAACAATACGCCAATGACGCCGCCGTACCAGACTAAACCGCCCTGACTCAGCAGACTGCCCAGCGGATTGGCCAGAAACAACTGGGGATACCAGATGAAATAAAACAGCCGGGCGCCGCCGATGCCTGCTATAATGAACCAGACTACCGCTTCCAGGTAATGCTCCGGATTTTCACCAGCCCGGCGGGCGCGAAAGCTCATCAGGATGATGCCAGCGATAAAGGCTAGCGCCACCAGCGCGCCGTAGGAATAAATCTTGAGGCCGAAGCATTCAAATAAAACCGGATGCATCAGAAACGTCCATCGCTAACTGTTGTCATCATAAGTCATTATGCCGTCAGACTCAAATCCGGTCTATTTTAATTGTCACTTGTGCGGGGATTGCTGTAGTAGCTGGAGCATTCCCATCGAAGCTGAAAAGGCCCGCATTCTGTTGGCGCGGGACTGGGTGCAGGCTCGGCTGGCGGAAACGCATCGTCAGTTAGAACCCATTTCGGATGAGGCCTATCGCTTGCCGCTGACGGATAAGAATCTGTGTGTATTTTTGGGGGCGGATCGTCGTTGCATGATTGAAGCCAACGAAGGCGTAGCGCTCAAGCCCAACGACTGCCGTCGCTTTCCCTTTGCGGGCGTCCAAATGCCGGATGGGCGCACGTGCCATGATACTTCCGCTGTCTGTCGGCATGTGGCGGAGCAGTTGCTTGCGGCCTTTCAGCCCATCCTGCCCAAGCCTGAAACGAGGGCGGCAGACCGGGACGTGCTGGAAGGGGAATCCCTGGAGGCATTCCGAAAAAAAATCCCTCTGGACTGGCGGCGTTCGATTCCTTGGCAAGCGTATGAGGCGATTTGGTCCAAGTGGCTCAAGGCTGCCTTTGAAGATGCGGAAACTTCCGCGGAGCAGGCGTTGTTCTGGTTGAAGGCAGCGTTGACGCGCTATCCGCAGACTCCAGCCAAACCAGTGGGCTTTAAGGATCAGATTCTTTTTTCTGACTGGATGACGCTTTGCTTTCTGCGCAAGCCTTACGGCGCCTGGAGCTGGTTTAACCTGCTGCGGGGAACGCAATACGACGATCCTCGCGTTTTTGGACTGCCGGTTGTCTTGTCCGAGCTACGCCCCGTTCACTGGGAGCAAGGGGCGGAACGCCAATTAAACGCATTTTTGTTTAGTTTGCTGAGCCGCAGGCGTTTTCTGGCAAGGGGTGGTTCCTTAGCATCACTGCTTGCGATGGCGGCGGTGGCGACGCTGCTGGTGCGCTGGTATGTGAAGGTGTTGCTCGCCCTGGAGGAACGCACGATTGTGGAAAGCAAGGATGTGGCATTGGCGATTCGGCTGGTGGAGCGTTATTACACGGGGCATCAGCCGCGGTTTATGAGGCTCTTTCTCAATCGTTGGCGTGGCGAGATGCTATTGAGGCTCTTGTTG
>DATNQC010000043.1:0-2255 GCA_036702885.1 Oculatellaceae cyanobacterium
GCTCTGTGCCTGGCTCTCCGAAACACAGCACAGCATTATTTTCCCCATCGGTCTGGGGGCGATGGCGCTTTTCATGACCGCCTTGCTTTTCCTGCAGGGCAACACCTCCGGCGGCATCGGCCTGACCACTTCCGCCATGGCCCTGCTCACTTATATTTTGGGGGGATTGGTATTTTGGAACTACTGGAAGATCGCTCTCGCCTTGGCCGTCGTCTCCCTCATCATGCTCACCGGCAAGCGGCGCATCCATGAAGTCTCGCGCCGCATCACACAGGAGGACGTGCGGCTCACCCTACAATTCCTTGCCCTCACGGGGGTCATCCTTCCCCTCGTTCCCGACCGCGCAATGGGTCCCTTCGACGCCTTCAATCCACGTTCGACGTGGATGATGGTTGTCCTCGTTTCCGGCTTGGGTTTTGCGGGTTACCTGGCCATTCGCCTGATGGGAAGCACCCGGGGCATCACGCTCACCGGCATTTTCGGGGGACTTGCCTCCAGTACGGCGACAACCCTCGCCATGAGTCGCCAGAGCAAAACCACCCCCAACCTTGCTCCACAATACGCCCTCGCAGTCATTCTTGCCTGCACGGTCATGATCTGGCGGGTGCTCGTGCTCCTTTTTACCATCAACTCCACATTTTCAGCACGCATCTGGTTCCTCTTGATCCTTGTCAGCCTCCCCGGTGCAATTTACGGAGCCGTCCTTTATTTCTGCGAGCGGAGCCATAAGTCAGAAGAAAACTCCGGCACCTACACAAACCCGCTCAGCCTGAGCATTTCCCTGAAATTTGCCGCGCTTTACGCTATCATCGTTTTTCTCGTAAAGGCCGCAAACCACTACCTCGGAACTTCCGGCATTTACGCCGTAAGCGCCATCTCGGGACTGACGGACCTGGATGCCATCAGTCTCTCACTCGCCGAATCTGTAAATAACAACGGCCTCGGCATCCGCGAGGCAACCATCGGCGTCCTCATTGCCATTGCAGCCAATACCGTCCTTAAAACCGTTCTTGTATACTTCCAGGCTGCTCCCGCCATGCGCAAGCGCATGTTCCTTTTTGCAGCCACCACCATACTTTCTTCCACCATTGCTGCTCTCTGGGTGGCTTGGCAATGGCAATAAGGGGCCTTAAGCCATCTTTCACAGGGGCATGATTCAGCCCTGTTCCTTTTTCAATCCGTGTAAAAATCCGGAACGATATCCGACATCTCCACGACCGCTCCGTCGTGCATCAACATCAAAGGCCCCCGGCCGTGCGCATTGCCGATTTCTATGATCCACGGCATCTTGGGCCAGCGGTGCGGCGTGCGACGCTGGGCGTCAAACCGCGTCGGAATATAATGCATCCTCAAGCGGTCCTCCGGCTTGGCGGCAGCCGCTTCCTTTTTGATGGTCGGACACAGCCAATCGTCCGGATTCACATCGTAGGGCTTCATGCGTTCAATCCACCACGTTTCGTACCCCTCGCGATCGTCATGCGCGAATTCCGGTTGCGGAGGCCAATAACCCACATCCTGCAAATGGGCTTCAAAAGCCGAATGCAATTTCCGCAGATTGGAGGTGCATTTGGCACGTCCGGCCATACCCGACAAACGCTCATAGGCCATCGTCACCAACACGGCCAACAGAGCGATGACGAATATGGACACAATGAGCTCTATCAGTGAAAAGGCCAATGCCTTCTTGTTGTGAAAAAACTTCATACGCAACCTTGCCTTATTTCCCAGCATCCTGCGGCGGATGAAGACGGCATAAAAAAAGGCGCGGCACCCCCGAAAAGGGAAGGCCGCGCCCGAAAGGTATCATTAATTACCCGACTGATTCGTGCTGCCTGCCACGGTCGGCAAACCCGAAGTGTTCAGGCGCACTCCACGGAAATTAAATTGAGTGTCCGGGAAGGAGCTGCCGGTATTGGTGATAAAGATGTTGGTAACGAAGATCGTTCCCGCAAAAGTACTGCCAGTATCAGCCTCGCTGATGGCAATGATCTGATCCACACGGGCAGCCGTTCCCGTCAACAGACCTTTACCGGAAAACTTCGCCTGAGGATGCTTCAGGTCAATGCTTCCCTTAAATTGTCCCGCGGCAGCATTCCCCGGAATTACGAATACGACAGGGAGGCTGACAGTGCCATCGTCGTTGGTCGGGAAGGAGTTGATTCCACTTCCTTCAAGAACACCCGCAACCGTCGTTTCATTGATTGCCACCGTCGTGCTGCCACGCAGCACTTCCCCATCCACAAACATTACATAAT
>DATNQC010000046.1:0-2778 GCA_036702885.1 Oculatellaceae cyanobacterium
GATGTGGGAATTGCCACCACACGTGCTGTCATCTGGATTTCCGTGACCATCATTATTGCCGACTTCCTGCTAACCTGGGTTTTCTTCGGTCCCAAAGCAGGCGACTAATCCCTGCAACAATCTCAAGCCCCTAACAAAGCCCTTGTTTTGCCAGCCCACCAATCCGTTTGCTATGGCGGATTCCTGGCAGCCTCATTCGCAGACAAGCCTCACCGCCAAGCTCAATGTTCGGGCTTCGATATAATCGCCAAACTTAACTTTCGCAAGACAGGCAACAGCCGGCCCAATAACACTCTGAGCGGATACGCTCCGTTAGCAATTGCTACTCAGCGCTAGCCGTTTGTTTATCGCGAGCGCGTTGCTTCTCTTCCTCGGACAGAGGCTGGAAGCTCAGGCTAATCCGACGCTCATCCGGGCTGAACTTGACGATATAGGTTTTAATCGTTTGACCCACATCGACTTTGTTGCCGGTCCGATGTTCATAATCCGTGATATCTTTGCTGGGCAGCAGGGCTTCAACACCCGGATACACTTCCACAAAAGCGCCAAAGTGCTTCATCCGGGTCACAGTGCCTTCTACTTCATCACCCAAGGCGAGTTGTTTAGTAACTTCACTCCAGGGATCCGCATGCTGACCTTTGATGGAGAGACTGACCCGCTGCTTCTCATGATCAATGCCAATAACTTCCACCTGAATCGTATCCCCAATGCTGAGGATGTCGGACGGGTGTTCAACCCAGCGCCAGGACATTTGAGACAGCGGCAGCAAGCCATCTACGCCGCCCAGGTCCACAAAGGCCCCAAAGTCAGTCAGGCGGACAACCTCACCTTCCACAATGGCGCCTTCATGCAGTCGGGCAAAGAGGTCTTTGCGCTGTTCAGCCATCTGCTCGGCCACCATCTTACGGTGAGACAGAATAATATTGTTGCGTTGACGGTCGAGGTTGATAATTTTGGCAGGCAGCTCTTTGCCAACCAGTTCTTCCAAAGATTGCTTCACGCGCAGGTGGCTGGAAGGAATGAAGCCGCGCAAGCCTAAAACATCGACCAACAGACCACCCTTGACCAGTGCTGTCACCTTGCATTGAACAACGGCATCGGCAGCCATTAATTCTTCCAGTTTTTGCCAGTTTTGGGCGGTTTGCACGCGACGAAGCGACAAAGTCAGTTGTCCCTCTTCGTCTTCTTCAAACAGAATGTAGAACTCGTGGCTTTCGCCCACTTTTAAAACTGATTGAGCGCTTGCATACGGAGTCGCAACTTCTTTATTCGGCAAAAAGGCGGCCGTTTTCGCGCCAATATCAACCAAAGCGCCATTCGACTCCAGGGCAATGATACTCCCCCGAACAATTTCACCGCGCTTGAAAGCATAGTCATACTGCTGCAGCAGTCTTTCAAACTCAAGCCGTTCCGGCGTTTGTATTTCCTCATCCCCGTGAGAAGGGTTTAATGGACGGGGGGACATAAAACGGATAACCTCCAACAGAACAAGATAGAAGAAGGAAAGGGACTATTGCTAAGAATAGTCCACTCTGAGAATTATATCAAGAATATCACGCTCGGCTGAACTGTCTAATCGATTAATTGTTGTAGAAAGGAAGACTGGCGCAGTTTTTGGATCGCCCGGATCTCCGTTTGTCGTATGCTTTCCCGCGTTACGCCATATAATTTGCCAATTTCCTCCAGGGTCATCTTGCCTTTTCCGGAAGAATCCGTTCCAGAAAAACCAGCCCCCAGTCCAAAGCGCTTAAGCAGGATATCGCGTTCTTTATCATCCAGATGGGCAACCAGCGCCAGCCGTAACGCCTGAATGGCTCGCGCCTTGTGCAATGCCATCTCCGGCTCCAAAGAACGGTCATCCTCAATCAGGTCTGCCAGGGTTTGAGGCTTCCCATCCTGCTTTGACACCTCGGTTTCCAGACTGATCATGCTCTGCGCGGCCCTGGCAATCCGCTGCAACTTGCGAATGGAGATCTTCATATAAGCTGCAAGCTCCGCATCGGTCGCCGGACGCCCCAGTTCTTCCTGCAAGGCATGTTTGGCCCGCCGGTACTTGAACACGCTATCCATTACATGTCCCGGCAAGCGAATCGAACGATCATGTTCTGCAAACGCCTGAAATACTGACTGCTTGATCCACCAGGATGCATAAGTGGAAAAGCGGTAGCCCAAGCGGTAGTTGAACTTGTCAATCGCCTTCATCAGCCCCACATTGCCTTCTTGCACCAAATCCATAAAGCTCGCGCCGCGGCCGGCATAACGCTTGGCAATGCTAATCACCAGCCGAAGATTCGCCTGAGCCAACCGACGCTTTGCTTGTAAATCACCCTGTTCCAGCCTTTTGAACAGGGCGATTTCTTCTTCTGGAGATAGTAAATCAGATTGCCTGGAGACCATTCTCAGATAGCGAGCAGCCGCTTCTTCCTGCAATGTGTCAATTTCAGAAGTGGAGCCCTCTATCACGTTCGGGTCTTCCGCTGTTGCGATGAAGATATAGGAGTCAGCCTCCATGAGCTCAGTCGATTGCAGTTCGGTGGAAAAGGCATGGCGCATCAGACAGTCTCTCCTTCGGTTTCGCGAGGGTGACGCAGTGACAATGTTGATTTTCAGACTTCACACAGTACCCGGAAAGAAAAAAACCTTGTCGCGCAAAGCACAGGCAAGGCTTTCCCTTTTAGCATTGATTCTGAATGGAGGAGGAGTGTGAGTGTTTAAGGGGAGGGTTTGGCGTCTAAATTGTTTGATAGGCGATCGATATCTTGGGGTAGCCCCAAGAAC
>DATNQC010000052.1:0-2396 GCA_036702885.1 Oculatellaceae cyanobacterium
CTATTAGGGTTTCCATCTCTTTGGTGAATAATCGCAACCTGCGGTAGCAGCCCCCCATCTGCGCATAGTCATCCCAAAGAGGAATGATATTGACCTCCTCCCGAATACCGTGTGAATCATCCGTAATGCAATGCAGCTTGAAAGGGTGCTGTATATTGCGTTTCAGCATTGAATAAAGGCGGTTGACGTGTTCAGCGGTGAATCTGATTTTCTTTTTGGGGTGAATGCCTGCGTTCCATTTCCAGCAGACGAGGTTAAACGGGGCGCTTTTGGAAGACATAAAAACCTTTTTTCACCTCGTCTGAATGCTTGTTATAGATGTATCTGAAATCAACCAACTCCCAGGGGAAGGCATTGAACTTGGCCTCCCACCATCCCGGCGGCTTCTGAATCAAATGTGCATTCCGGCCATCCGATAAGGTTTTACCAGATGGGCCGAAATGCACTAAAAGGAGTATTAGGCCAGTGGAGTAAAAGAAAATCTCTTTCAGAACGTTGTCAAGATATTCCGGCTCGATATGCTCCAGAACATCCGTACAAACCACGGCGTCAAAAGAGCCTTGCGGTTTTTCGCTATATTCAGGCACACCGGGGTCGTAATTGGTCACGTCATAACCCGACAGCGAGGCTTTGAGCTTTCCTTGTCCCGCGCCGTAATCCAGCAGGGTTTTGACTTTGTACTGCTCTAAATAGGGCAGTATTTCAGGGACACGCTTATCACCAGCGCCGCCAAAACCATTTTGATGCAGTTCCTGATTAAGGCGTTGATACTCTTTTGAGAACGTCGTTAAAGTCAATTTTCGGATATACCTTTATCTTGCTGATATGGCTAACGTTGAAAACCTGAATCCCAGCCGCTTTAAATTGCCTTGCGGCTATTTCGTGGTCTTCAATCCAGGGGTTCATGTGATAGAAGGTTGTACGCTTGGGCCGCCATTCATACTGTCCATACCAGTGTTCCGAGTACTCCCCGGCCCTTGGGTCGCCAGTATGGTCAAAGCCGTACAGGTATATTTCTTTAGGCCTAGATAGGTAAGCGATATTGAGCGCAACCGCACCGCTATGCTTGGCATAAAGCTTAGCGGGATCGTTAGACATCCCGCTTTGTTTATGGTCTACCTCGTAAAGCTTTACTTCAGGCCAAGCCCAGTTTTTGCCCATCCATTTCTCGGCATGGCGGCGGCTTAGGTATGTGTCGATATTCGCTTGTTTCAACTGCTCAGCGCGGTTTGAAATCCAACGACCATCCATTGACGCCACCCCATTGCAAGGTGTGTGAAGGAACGCGTCATTAACACCCAGGATATAGCCGGTTAACTGCCTGAAATCGAGATTACGAGCAGAGGGGCCGCCACCGATTATATGGATAACCGGAGCGTTGATTAAAAAATGCGCTTCCAAGGCAATTTTAAAGTCTGGATACCGATTCCATGTTGCTCTTTATAGGCTCTGATATCGTCCAGCGCGTTAGGATCACGGCCTTCCTTTCGTTGCAGGACTTCCGGCTTAGTAGAAGCGTCTGGAATATCTTCCCGGTCTACCCTGGCAAGTGGGCATCCGGCTAGTAAAACGTGCTTGCCTGCTGTAGCTTCATCGCAGCGTCGCCGCCACATCCCATCTGTACCATAGTTACCGGCAAAGGTTTCGTCATATCCACCGATACGCCAGTATAGCTTTTTGGTCATCAGATAGGAGTTTGGATGCGGGCGATAGCTGCTACCATCTGCCCAATTGATGCGCGGGAAAGTATAGAAGGAACGAGGGTCAAGCTCCATCGCCATCAGCTTTTCAATGGTTTCATTGGGGATGATATGATCAATATCCGTGAGGAGGAGCCATTCTTTTTTGGCTTCCTTGGCTCCCAGGTTCCGAGCTTGCAGCCAGTTCCAGCGTAGATCCGTGAGGATGCGATATAGCCGGAAATCAAACTTGCGGCTTTTGTCTTTTTTGACGACTTCTTCCGCGCGTTCTCCCAGGGGGGATCCGTCATCCACCACGATCAGTTGCAGGCGGCTTTGGATGTCGTCCGGGTAGGATTCGATGATTTCAAGCTGTTTTAATAGCATCCCCTGATTCATATAGTAGGGGAAAATAAGCGTTATGCCTTGCATTCAAGGTTCCTGTAAAACATTGCCAAATGTCCTAAATCCAAAGCCTGATAACCATTCTCCGCCAGATCATAGGCTAGCACCGTGGCAGTTGGGCCAAGGGACGCAATAAAAAGCTTTTCCTTACTCTCTTTTAAGCAGCGAGAAAGCAAATCGGGGTATACATCCCACGCATCATTATTTGGATAGGTCCAGCGGGTGAAGCGACAACCGCGAAGAAAGTCAGGATCTTTATCAAAAGCTTTGTTTGTCCCGTTAATGAGGATAACATCACGCCCAACCCAGAGC
>DATNQC010000055.1:0-5423 GCA_036702885.1 Oculatellaceae cyanobacterium
GGATGGGGCTTTGTGGGTGGATGCAGATGGGCGCATTCAGGCTTGCCGCCATTGGCAGGGTCTGTCCGGGCTGCCGGATGATGTCGAAGTCATTGAATTGCCTGTTGGCCATGTGATTCTGCCCGGCTTGGTTGATATGCATGTGCATTTGCCGCAAATGGCCATTACAGGCTGTCAAGCGCCGGATTTACTCACCTGGCTTGATCAGATTGTGTTTGCGGAAGAGGCGAAATTTGCGGATGGGGCTTATGCCCGGCGAATCAGCGAATGGTTTTTCCGGGAATTGCTTCGTAATGGCACCACGACGGCCGCGGTTTTTCTGACCGTGCACCCTGAAGCCTGCAACATTGCCTTTGAAGTGGCGGAACGTTGCGGGAATCGGGTGATTATGGGGCAAAACCTGATGGAATTGAATGCCCCGGAAGCGCTCCTCAGGCCGGCGACGCAACTGCTCGCTGAAACGGAGGCGCTTTGCAAGCGCTGGCACGGCAGGGGTGAAGGCCGGCTGCGTTATGCCTGGATGCCCCGGTTTGCGCTTAGTTGCAGCGAGGCATTGCTGAATGGGATTGGCGAACTGCGGCACAAGTATCCGGATGTCTACCTGCATACCCATTTATCAGAGCAACCTTCAGAAATTGAGGCTGTTCTTCAGCAATTCCCGAATGCCCGGAGTTACACGGAAGTTTACGAACGTTCCGGCTTGCTTGCTGCCAGAACGATTCTGGCGCATGGTATCTATCTTTCCGATGAAGAATTGGATACCCTCAGAGAAGCAGGCTGCGGGTTGGCCCATTGTCCCAGTTCCAACTTTTTCCTGAAGAGTGGCCGATTCCGTCTGACGAATGTTTTACGCAAGGCAGTGCCATTCGGCTTGGGTTCCGATGTGGGGGCAGGGCCAGCGCTCAGCATGCTGACCGTGATGCGGGACATGCAATTCCGGCAGGATCCCGTTTCGGCATTGCTCTATTCCGCCACGATGGGGGCTGCCAAGGCGTTGCATCTGGAAAAGCAGATTGGCAGTCTGGCGCCCGGCAAAGAGGCGGATTTTATCATTGTGAATCCATTTGCAAGACGGGGCTTTGGCGTACCTCCCGTCAGTGAGGCATTAACCATTGATCCGACAAACTTGCTATCTCGTCTGGTCTATTTGGGGGATGAGCAGATGATTGCGGCCACGTACATTAGAGGCCGTCGCGTCCATTAAGCCGCTTCTGCTCTCGGCTCGTTTGGATGGAGGATGTACACAGCCGAGCCTGACGATAAGATGGGCTTGATCCAGAAACGCATGGTTGCGGCGTTTGGCGGCCGGACGAGTGAGCGAGAGTGGAGTAGCAATGAAGTATCTATTGCGAGATCGCATGCGGGAAAATCGTTCCTTGCTTTGGTATTGCAAGCAGTTCCTGGGTGGTTTGAAATCCCGACAAACGGAACAGATGCTTGAAGGGGATGGGGTCGGTGGACTATCGCCGGATAGCTTGACTAAACTGTATCGGGTGCAAGGCCAGTTGCGATCGGGATGGGCTAAAAGTCCGACATTGTCGGTAAACAACGGTGTGACACGCTGGGTCAAAGCGGCCAAGAGTACGGTGATGGTTACGCGTCCCAAGATTCGGGTTCAACTTCGTAAAATAGAGCCGCCAAAACCGACTTCTGAGCCAATCACTTCGGAAGATTGCGGTCTGGATGATATTTTCCCAAAGCGCATTACGGGCTTTTTTGAGGAAGTGGTGGCAGATTGCCCGGAAGAGCGGCCCCCAATTGTCATTAACTATAAAATTGTGAACCATACGGATGCCAGTCAAACGAAACCGGCTCAGGCTTCTTCTAAATCGTCTTCTTCAATCCCGGTGTTTGATGAAAACATTCGCCGGAAGGTGAAATGGCGTAAAGCGTCTGAAGATGTCATTGCCCAGCCGCCAAAGTGGATGGAACGCTCCCAGGCTGAAACGCCTGCTGAAAAGCCGAGCAAGCCCCCATTTGCGCTGGCTGCTGCACTGTGGACTGCACTTCAAGCCAAGCTATCTGCATTGCCGCTGGAGGTGGAAGAGTCGCTTCCACCGCAGTCTGAAGCGCTTATGCCAGAGATGTTGCCGCCTTCTTCCGAGCAGGTGCAGCAATCCGTATTACCGTTGGAGATGGAAGATGCGCTTCCGTTGCAGCCAGAAGCTCCTGCGCCAGAGATGTTGTCACCTTCCGCTGATATGCTGACGGCTCGGAAGCTGCCACTGCCAAGCTATGAGTTGCCTTTACCGGAAATCAAGGAGCCGGAACCGCAGCCGGTTTCCGAGTTGGCTAGAGCCACCGGAATGGATCTGCGGGCAATGAACCGTCCGACTTTCGAGAATTCAATGGTGCCGCCTGAGTCGATTCAGAAAGCGCCTGTTGCGCCTGAACCGGTAGAGACTCCTGCTGCTGTATGCTCAGAGCTTGTGCAGGATGCTATACCGCAGCCCAAGCGGCAGAAGATGTATCAGGAACTCGCCAAGCCTAGCATGGAGCCAACGTTACGAAAATCTGATGCCAACCCGGAATTGAGCCATATCGACTACATGTGGCGCAATAACAAGATTTTGGCGCGTAGCATCAGTAATCTGGCCGACCAATATTTTCAACGGGCCGCCATGGAAGAATACATGAGTTTTTGATGGGAAGATGATCTTCTCACGCCTGGCTTGCGGTTGATACAATCAAGAAACAAAGGATAGACCGAGGCGGCGCAATTAATTTTTTGGGAAGGAAGGGCCTCCGTTTTTTATGGAACTTTCGCTCAATGAGGCTGTTTTGCGGCTAGTGCTGGCATTTTTGCTAGGCTCCGTAGTGGGGATGGAACGGGAATATACCCAGCAGTCGGCAGGGTTGAGAACGCACATTCTGGTTTGTATGGGGGCTACCGTTTTTACGATTGTTTCGGCATCCATGATTACATATGACATGTTCCCGCAGGTTCAGGGAAGCCGTTATGTCGGTGATCCCAGTCGTATTGCGGCCCAGATCGTTTCAGGGATCGGTTTTATCGGTGGTGGCGCGGTGTTGCGGCATGGTGCCAGCATTCGTGGTTTGACGACAGCGGCTAGCCTCTGGATGATGGCGAGTATCGGGATGTTGATTGGGATTGGCCACTATCAGCTTTCCATTATTGCTACGCTGTTTTCGTTCCTGGTGCTGTTCATTGTCGGTTCTCTGGAACGGAACATGTTCAAAAAATATTTGAAAAAATACACCCTGCTGCGCATCCAGGTGACGGTGGGGGAGGAACACGTTTCGACGCTGGAGCATTGGGTGGACAAGGTGTTTCCACAAAAGGCCATTGAGGTGAAAACCCAGCGGAACGAGCAGGAACAATCAATTACTTTCACCTATGTCATCGACATGCGTGGTCTACATGCGGATGTCAGAATGCTTTCTCAAAAGCTGAACGAGCTGGATGGCGTTCAGGCCGCCCAGGTGAAGGTCTATCACGAGGAAAAGAGCGCCAGCTAATCGGGGTAAAGGGTAGATGGCGCGGTATCAAGAGGCTGGTGACACGCCTTCCGATTGGGATAGTTTTTGCCAGACGCTCTTAAGTTCTCGAAACAGGACTTGCGCTTCCGGCGGCCATGGCAGTTGGATGTGGTCAATGGCGCCCACCGGCGCCAGGCCTTGTGAGGCGTTGGTTAAAAATGCAGCCTGATAGCTGTTTAAATCGGCATAGCGTAGTGGTTGTTGATTGATATGAGGCTTCTGGAGTGACTTTGCTGCTTCCAGAACCTGCTGTCGTGTGATGCCTGATAGGCATCCGTCGCGTGCTGGCTCTGGCGTCCAGAGTCGCCCGTCGTGATCCAGTGCAAAAAAGTTGGCCGTGCTGGCTTCGGTGAAGTGATCCTGTTCGTTCACGAGCAGGATATCCTGAAATCCTGCAGAAAGGGCCTTTCGCTTAAAGTGGATCAGCTCCCCGATGCCGATTAGCTTGATAAGGGGTAGCGGTCGGGTATATCGGATTGTTTGGAGGCTGATCGGCGTTTCGACTGGTGGCGGTACGGGGCGGGTGGATAGGAAGATTCGGTATGGCAGTGGGCCTGCCAGAAATAAATCCCCGTAGCTGGCTGCTTCTGCCGTGATGGTCAGGCGGGCGATGGTTTCCTCATTCCCTAAGGTTTGCCAAAGCAGTTCGAGAAGGGCTGTGTCTGGCTTTGGAAAGCCCAGGCCGAGGGTTTCCGCGTTTTGCCGCAGACGTTCAAGATGAGCTTGCAGCCACCGGGGTGCCAGTGGCCAGCGGAATGTGGTATACACCGCAAAGCCGGATAAAAGCGCTACCGGAAGTTCGCAAGGCCGAGGCGCCGCATCCGGCTGTAATTCCCACTGCATTATGCTTTCCTCGCCTGATGCACCGCCAGGATGGCCTGCAACAGTTTTTCCATGCTGGGAGGCAGATTGGCTTCCGGCATATCTGCAAACCGTTCGGCGTAATGCTGGGCGAATGTAACTTTATCAAACGCCCCCAGCCCATGCGCCTGCCAAATGCCTTTGAGGATTTGGACGTGTCCGGTTAAGCCGTTTTCTTCCCCGAATTGCTTGAAACGGTCTGGACTCAGTTCCGGATAGGGTTGATACACCGTGTTAATGATGGACGTGATCCAGGATAAATCGTAGATATCTTCAAATTCACCCTCTTCAATCTGGAAAATGGCGTCTTGCGGGCGCAAGATTGCCTGAAGTTCCTGGGCAATCGCATCGGCATCCCGGTCCAGCACAATGATAATGTTGGCGAGCAGCTGCTGGGATAACTCCCGGTAGAGGCCAGGCATCTGGTTTTTACCGCCAGCGGGCCAGAGTTCAATCCCCAGTGCATAAAAATCATGTCCCATGGCTTGGGCAAAGCCGGGCAGCAAGAGGCGTTCCGTTTCCCCTTCAACAAGCACCAGGGTTTGAACGGGGGTGGCCACTTGGCACTGTGAAGCCAGTTGACGTAAGGGGGGGGCGGATAGAAAATCCTGTAATTGCTGTGCAACCTGTCCTAGTGCTTGTGGAAGATTCTTCTCGTGAAGGCCTTTTGTATACCAAGGTTGCTGCTGAAGCAGTTTATGACTGTCTCGCAAGCGTTTTAAACATTTGAATCGGTCGCATTCGGCTGGTGTTAAATCGTCTAACAGTCTGCTCCAGGGTAAGGGGTGCTGCAATCTTCGACAAGCGAGATATTGAAAGGCCGGGCTAGTGGATTCCGTTTGCAAAAAGTCATGACGAATGCCCTGCAATGAAAGGAATTGGGCCAATTGTTCCCGATGTAATCCTTTTTCGTAATAAAAATGGGGAATCTTGCCAGGTTCCCGGAGCCCTAATAGGTGAATATCCTCGTTCATGAGCTGCTCGGCATCAAACTCCATGGTTTCTTCGACCAGGAGCAGCAGGTTGAGCCACTCATCTTCCCAGCGAGCAGGCCCCAGAGC
>DATNQC010000062.1:0-6502 GCA_036702885.1 Oculatellaceae cyanobacterium
GTTCCGCACTCATTTATTAAGCCATTGATCCGCAGCGCGGTGCAAGTCTTTTTTCCGCCGCGATGGTATACGCCACCCGTTCCAAACTTTGCAATCCCGACCGTAAACCAGCACCGTTGTGTTTGGTGGGAAAAATGATAATCTACTGTAAACCTCTGGAAACTTTCCGGTTGAGTTTCCGTCCTCTGCCATATACCCCAAAACGGACCTGTGATCCCTGAAAGGAAGCCATCCATCATGACGCCATTGAAAACCTTGACCGTATTGCTGTCCGGCTTGTTATTGCTCACGGCTGCGCAAATCAGCCATGCCGATTCCACCGTGATTGACGGCCCCGGCTTCAAGATTGAAGAGCGCAAAGGATGGTTTGGACGAAAAAGCACGGTTTACCAGGATGCGCTGGGCAATACGGTTGAACGGAAAACGGGCCTGTTTGGGCGCAGCAGCAACCGTACCAAAATTTTCGGCAGCGAGGCCGTCACCAAGGGCAATCAGGTCACCGTCACCGCACCAAACGGCAAGCCGCTGGTTCAGCGTAAAAAAACACTCTTCGGCGGCGAGCAAACCCACATTGACGGCAACGGCATCGTGGAATCCATCAAAAACCTCATGGGACCGTAGTTTTCCAGAATAGCCTTACTCCCGATTTTGTTGTTAACGGGTTTGCCAGAATGTTGTCGCTTAATCGTCCATCCCACCACCTGTCGTTAACAGGTCAATTTGGCCATTTTTATCCACATCGAAAAGATAAAATAACTCAAAGCCCTTAAACAATCAGCAACAATACCAAATCGCTTGCTGGAGCGCGTTTGTCTTCAGCCCCCTGATACATTACACATCCGGTGGTGCGCAGGTCTTGATGAGGAGTGAGCACACAGCCTTCAAGCCACGATGAAGGAGAATATCGCTTGAGCCTATTTGTAGGAGCCAATGCCTTCACAAACGGGTTCTCTTCCTTATCTGTAACGCCCTCTAGAACCTCATTTTTGACTAACTCATCCAAACGCGTCCGAACCTCATTATCTGAAGCTTTTTTACCTTCTTTCGACTTCCATAGCCACTGAACCAACGCGCTTACGGCAGGGTGCCTAAATGAATAGACGTACCTTCCGTCGTCGGTCTCTCCTGAATACATTTTGCCTTCAGGTGGCGCTAGCAGGGGCCAAAGCTCATCAGGTTGGTCAGGAAAAGGCACTCTTGTTAACCCAGGTTGCAATTCAGGCAACGGCTTCCTCGACATTAAAACAACCTGCTCATCCGCCAATGTAGAGAAAGGGGGAGTAACACCTCCCAGCATCTCCCAGTTTCCATTCGTTTTTGTTTTCTTGGCCAAAGTTATGTCAACCCCGTCAGACGCCGCCGCTAACACCAATGCGCCAAACCTGGTGGGGGATGGACGCTGAGTCACAGTTCCAATAGGGGCAGTAAGCATTTTGAAGGTTTCCTTGAGTTTCTGGGGAGCTAAGTTCTTTAAAGCCCTGAATTTAGAGAATTGCCCCATTTAACAAACTGAAGCTGTAGCCGCATTGGATTCTTCGGAATGCATCATCTAAGGCAAGGCGCCGGATAATCATCCTGCGCTTTCCCTAAAAAAAATCCCTTACAGAGAAGCTGGGCATTTGCCTGTTGAACTTGGAATTCAACGCGCTTTCCGTAAAGGATAAATTTAGATGTGGATGAGGCTGAGGTGTTAAGAAGAACCCAATTACGATTATCATCATAATTTTTTGATTATTCTTTTACTATTACCTACGTAGGTAATATTTAAAGTGTATTTAACCCCTACTGTAAAAGCACTTTTCAGGTTCATTCCAGTCGATTCCGGCATACTGAAAGCAAAGCCATGACCGGCGTGATTGAAACCCTATCCATGCCTCATTCTGCATGCCAACGTAAAAATAATGGCTCAGCAACGCTCACGAAACGATAACATCAAGCCAAAATAATGGATATATACAAAACAGCCCAAGCCGCTCCATCAATCGCGATCTGGAGCGGCTGGCTTTGATGTGGAAATCCGGCAGCCACCGGAAACGCATCGGTGGTTCAGGCATTTCTACGGGAAAACAGGATGATTGCCGGATGAAGACTCGTGCCGAATCAGCGGATCCCACAACGTGATAGGGCCTTGGCTACCGGCTGTTTCATATTCATACCCCTGGCGCTTCAATTCGTTGAGCGAAGCGTAGATGGCATCTTCCCCGCAGCCGAAGTAATCGGTCAACGCACGCGGAGACGGCGCAACCAGGTATTTCACGAATTCCGACTCTTCGTATTTTTCCAGCATATGGCGCAGGTAGCCCGCAATTTGCAAAATCTGGTTTTCCAAAGCGGAGCCGCTGCCAGGCTGCTGAACAATTTGTCGGAGGCTCACCGTTTTATTGGGATCCCTCCGGCTTCTGCCAAGGTGCCACATGGCAAAATCTCCCGTTTATCAGGCGCACTATTCCTCATAATCTTGCAGTGCGTAGTATTCTCCCAGTTCGTTCTGATGCAGAATCTCCTGATCCGCATCAGACGCATAAATATCTTCTTCCTCGAGCGTTTCCAACGTGTCCAGGTCATATCCCAAATCCAGCTCCAGATCTTCCCTGGACGGCATGAAGCCCCAGTTATGCAATCCGGCTCTTTTCTTCAATGCGGAATACTCGATATTGTTGGACATTGACATGAAAACTCACTCCTTTAGTTGTTTTGGGGCCACATGAGGCTTGGACCTCACCACCGGATACCCCTTTTGGGGATTTGCGTGGTACGTACAAAAACGAGAGCGCGCAACAGTCGAGCAAACAGATGATGTTTCCTCAATATATCAATGAACCCGAATCCCGCTCTATTCCCCATGAGAGGGAAGACAGATCGCCCAATCGGCTATTTGGCAAGCGCTACAGTGAAACCTGAATCGTTTTTTCCGCCTGATATTCAGGCAGCACAAAAGTAAACCGGCTCCCCTTGCCCGGTTCGCTTTCTACAAACAATTTCCCCTGGTGCGCTTCAATGATTTTTTTGGAAATATACAGCCCCAAGCCTGTGCCGACATGCCGGTAGCGCTTTGCCATCGATGCATACGGCTCAAACAGGCTTTTTTGCATCTGGATGTCAATCCCTGGTCCGTTATCCTCCACCATGACGGAAACCTGATGATCGGATGCCCGCGTGCTCACCTTGATTTTTCCATTTTTGGGCGTGTAGTTAATGGCGTTTTGCACCAGGTTATGCACCACCCGGGTAATCTCCAGCGCATCTACCTGAACCAGTGGCAGATTCGGCTGTAAATCCAGCGTAAGACTCTGCCCTTTGTCCTGCGCCAGCGCCATCAAATCCATCGACACCTTGGAGTTGATCAATTCATTCAAATCCACGGACTCCATCCGCAAAATCAGGTGGCCTTCCTCAAATTTGAAGGCCGTCAGCAAATTATCGACCATCTGGTACATAAAGCGGTTGGAGCGCAGCATTTCCCGGATGACGCTTTCCTGCTCCTCCGTAATCGGACCAAAGCGCCCGTCCAGCAAAAGCTCAAAAATCCGGAATTCCGCCTTGATGGGCGTTTTTAGATCATGAGTCAATGTCGCCACAAACTTTTCACGCTGCCGCTGGTTTTCCAACTGAATATCCAGAATCTTCTTGTGCTCCAGCGTGTAGCGAATGGCCCGCTCCAGCGCCGTCGAATCAATACGGCCCTTCACCAGATAATCCCAGGCGCCGGACTTCATGGCCTGAATATCGACTTCGCGATCTTCCTGCCCCGTCAGCAGGATAATTGGCTGGGTGCAGCCCTGGCTGATGGCTTCTTTTAGCAAATCAAGCCCCGTACGCTCATCCAGCCGATAATCAATTAGGTAGATGTCATGCTTCCCTTCAATAATGCTTCTTAAACCCTGCTCGTAGGTTGGCGCCCAATCCAGCAGGTGTTTACGCCCCACAATTTCAGCAATCAGGCGACGAGTGATGATATATTCATCCTCGTCATCGTCAACCAACAGGACCCGAACCGGTTCCTGTTCGTTTTCAACTTGCTGCTCTGACTGAAGGGAGTTCAACAATTTCAAACCAGTATTTCCCTAAAATCTTCATTGTACTCAACAATGATTCGTAGGTCACCGGTTTCGTAATGAAAGAGTTAACGCCTCCATCGAAACTTTTATAAACGTCGTCATCCTCTTTCGACGTGGTGAGCACGACAATGGGAATCATCCGCAGCTCAGGATCCTGGCGAATTTCCCGCAGGGCTTCCGCACCGGTTTTCCGCGGCATGTTCAAGTCCAGTAAAATCAAATCCGGCTTTGGCGCTGCGCCATTGGAAAATCGGCCGCGTCCATATAAATAATCCATCAATTCTTCCCCATCTTCCACAAAAAAGATGCGGTCAGTCTGAAGCGTTTGACGCAGTGCATCCTTCGCCATTAAACGGTCATCCGGATCGTCATCCGCAATTAATATGGTAATTGGTTTAGAGAGCGTGGAATGCATGATGAGATCCTCGCAGTTGGATCCAGAAACCCTTTCTTTCAAGCCTTCCCGGAAAAACGGGAACAGAGCGGTTTATTTTAAGGACGATGGGGATTATAGATTACTCCAGGATAGCATGCGACGCCGGAATTCTGGATAGGCCAAACCGGCAATATTCCGGCCTTCAAGCGGTCGGTTTTCAACTCACAAAACCGCCAAACGAGCAGATTCCTAGATATTCTTCCTAGACTACCTTGCCGAGAAGTTGCACACCTAGCCATCCCCGGCTTGTCGGGCTGAAAATGCGTTAAACCAGATTTTCCTTGACGGCCTTCACCGCCGCCTGAACTCGATCGTGCACGGACAGCTTTTGCAAAATGCTGCACACATGCGCCTTGGCGGTGTGGACGCTCACAGAGAGGGCATCCGCAATTTCGGAGTTGCTTTTTCCTTCAACCAGCAGCGTAAGCACCTGAGTTTCCCGCTCGGTCAGTTGAAGGTCCGCGCGACTCCCGGCTGCCGCACCACGAGAACGCATGGAACCTGGGCTGGAAAACATTTCAAGCGCCATGCCCGCAATGGCGGGGTCCAGCCAGGCTGCCCCCTCGTATACGGATTTCACCACTTCAATCAACCGACTGGATGTAATCTCTTTTAAACAATAAGCATTGGCTCCCGCAGACAAGGCGGCAAGCACCTCATCCTCCACCTCGTGGGAAGTGAGGATGACCACTTTAATATTTTCATCCAAGCTTTTGATGACCTTGGTGACTTCAATCCCGTCAATACCAGGCAATCCCAAATCCAGAATCACCAAATCCGGCTTTAACTGTTTAACCAACTCTATTCCCTGCTCGCCGGTTTCCGCTTCCCCCACCACTTCAATGCGAGGGTCTTCGTTGAGGACGGAGCGCAAGCCGATGCGCACCAATTTATAGTCCTCGACCAAAACAAGCCGAATCACCGACGTCTCTACCGGACTTGGCGCTTGATTCATAACAGCCTACCTATATGACCTACTACTCAGTGCAGCTATTATACGGACATCGAAGATGGCCGTCCACCGCCGGTCGTCTAGGGGAATAATCACCTGAATGGGGAATGGTTCTTTTGGAGGAAATGTAACTCATCTGTGAAAAGGCTCCCCAAACGCCGCCTTTTAACACTATACATTTTGATGTATAGATTTAAATACAGACCATTGAAGAGTTAGATACGCCAAAAAGTTTAATATGGCTGTGTTCCAAACGATTGCACCCGATAGGAACATCATTTAAAATGAGATAAATAATAAAAACAAAAGCGTGGACTTCTGCTCCGCTTCCGCTCGACGGAAACGGGTGAACGAGTACGAATGGAGAACCCTATGTACCGTAAACTGCTCCCCTACGTCAAAAGATTTGTCTTTGTGCGTCAAGGCTCCTTCAATCGCTACTATGAAGGGAAACTGTTGGCTGTAGATAGCGAGACGATTCAATTGCAGTCCTACCGAAAGGATGGCTCCGAGGAAGAGCTTTGGACGATTTCCCTGGACACCATCACGGAATTCTCCATCGGAGGGCGACATCTGGCGGAGCTGGAACTGAAAGTCTCCTATCTGGCCTCTTCTGATATGGGCGAAGACGGTGAAGATTCCTCCCAAATGCCTTCCAAGCAGGGAAACCCAGAAAGCATCGAAAGCCAGGTGGACGAGTTTTAACCAATTATTTCTGCCTCCTTCAAAAGCCGCAGGCCCCAAGGTCTGCGGTTACTGGTTTCTTCGGGCACCACGCACAGCCTGGTGTCCAAGTGCATGCTGGGTGCACTGGACAAACACCCAGCCCGATGCGCTCCGCCGGTTGAGAGCGGCTGTGCTTTTCTGTTAAAGTTTTCAGCATGATTAAGAAGCTGATTTTATCCACCCTCACTGCCGCGCTCCAAAAAGCCGCCCCCGAACTGAACCATCTGGTCGTCGATGATGCCATCACCTCAGGCTTCCGGCTGGAACGGCCAAGAAATCCTGAACATGGGGATTATGCAGTCAACGTATCCTTTTTAGCCCGGCATACTA
>DATNQC010000070.1:0-4311 GCA_036702885.1 Oculatellaceae cyanobacterium
ATTCTTCCCCTATTGTAGGAGATTTTTCTAAGCCCGGAAAGCGAAAAACCCATCATACAGGTGAGTAAAGCCATCCGCAGACCGTTTATCCTGAGTAAGGACTTCTCTTTAAGGAGATACGCGATGGCAGCGGCAACACCCAATGTGCTCCGGCAATATCAAACAGCCGTTCGGAATTTCCAGGTTTCTCCCTATATGCAATACCCGTCACACGTGCATATGGAAACCTTTTCCCGTTGCACGGCGGCCTGTAATTTTTGTCCGTATACTTCGCTGGATCGCATTGGCAGCCGGATGAGCGACGCGCTCATCGAGAAAATCATTACCGATTTGACGGATATTCCCCGGCATGTACCGTTTCAGATTTCTCCTTTCAAAGTCAACGAACCATTTCTGGATACGAGGTTGTTTGACATCCTGCACACGATCAACCAGCGGTTGCCTCATGCGGAGATTTGCCTAACATCCAATGCCTCACCCATTACGGAACGGAACTTGAGCAAGCTGCTTCAGGTTGAACGCGTCAAATATCTTTGGATTTCTTTCAATGACCATCGTCCAGAGCATTATGAACAGACGATGCGCTTGCCCTGGAAGCGCACGCAGGAACGTTTGACGATGATTCATAAGGCCTTGGCGGATGGGCGTTTGAAGTTCCGGGTGGTGTTATCCCGAGTGGGCGACAATAGCCCTGCCGATCTCGAGTTTATGCAGTGGGTCAGTCAGAACTTTCCGCTGTTTCAAACCCATATCTTCCAGCGTGGTGGTTGGTTGGGGCAGGCAAACATTGAATTGAACACGCCAGTTCCACCAACGGGGTGTATCCGTTGGTTTGAACTGTCCATTACATCGACTGGCAAGGTGGCCCATTGCTGCATGGATGGTAAGGCGGAATGGCCCATTGGGGACGTGAACCACCAACATATGCTGGAAGTCTATAACAACCCCGAATACCGTGCTTTACGGGAAAAAACGAGAAGCAGGATGGAAGTTTCTCCCTGCAACACCTGCACCTTCCTGTAACCATTCCCGCGAGTCGATGGCTTTGCCTGGGCTGGCAAAAGATGGAGATTGTTAAACGTCCATTTTGAGATAACTAAGAGCCCTGGCAATATACCAGGGCTCTTGAATCATGATGGTTTTAGGCGATTTCGCCTTTAGGTTTTTTATCCGGCAGCTTCAGCACCTCGGCTGTGTTCTTTTTTTCCACCATCTCCGTGGTCACCTCAAACACCTTGAGGTCTTCACGAGACGGCGCTTCAAACATAATGGGGAGCATTAGCTCTTCCACGATGCTTCTCAGCGCCCGTGCGCCGGTCTTACGCTTGATAGCTTCCTTGGCAATAGCTTGTGCAACGCCGTCTGCAAAGACGAGTTCCACGTCATCCATTGCCATCAGCTCCTTATACTGCTTGAAGACAGCGTTTTTCGGCTCAACCAGAATCTTAACCAGCGCTTCCTCATCCAGCGGATCGAGTACAGCGGTCACCGGTACACGACCAATGAATTCGGGAATCATACCGAACTTGATCAGGTCATCTGGCTGAAGCTGCTTGAGCATCCGAGCCGCTTCAAGTTCCCGTTCATGCAGAGATTTGGAAGCCGTTGCGCCAAATCCAACCGATTTTCCGGAGTTGGTGCGGCTTTCCACGATTTTTTCCAAACCGATGAACGCTCCACCACAGATAAAGAGGATGTTGGACGTGTCAATCTGGATGAATTCCTGGTGCGGATGCTTGCGGCCACCTTGCGGAGGCACGTTGGCAACCGTTCCCTCAATCATTTTGAGCAGCGCCTGTTGCACGCCTTCACCGGAAACATCCCGCGTAATGCTGGGGTTTTCAGATTTTCGGGCGATTTTATCGATTTCATCAATGTAGACAATCCCGCGTTCGGCTTTTGCAGCGTCGTAGTCAGCAGCCTGGTACAAGCGAAGCAGGATGTTCTCCACGTCATCACCGACATAGCCGGCTTCGGTGAGCGTGGTGGCATCTGCCACAGCGAATGGAACCTCCAGGAATTTTGCCAAGGTTTGAGCTAGCAAGGTTTTACCGCAGCCGGTCGGACCGATCAGCAGAATATTGCTCTTCTGGATTTCGACCGTGTCCTTGTTGTCCTTGTCCTTATTAGCCAAATTGTGGTTGACCCGCTTGTAATGGTTGTAAACGGCAACCGACAAGATACGCTTGGCGTCTTCCTGTCCCACAATATGGTCATCCAGGTAGTTCTTGATTTCCATCGGCTTGGGAACCTTGGAAATTTCAGGCAGAGCAGTGCTTTTTTCCCCTTCCTCCGCCTCAAAGAACTCTTCATCCAGGATTTCGTTGCATAGATCAACGCATTCATCGCAGATGTAGACTTCAGGCCCGGCAATGAGTTTCTTGACCTGGTCCTGACTCTTGCCGCAGAAGGAACACTTCAGGCGGCTGTCTTCATGCTTGGCCATTGTCTAGCCCTCCAAATTTGCGCTGGGATCAAGAAGCGGCAAGCTCTTGAATCCATGTCATTATACTATTTGCTGCTGGCGGCTTCTTCTGCCTTGGTGATGACTTTATCCACCATCCCGTAGGCAACCGCTTCCTCGGCGGACATGATGTAATCCCGATCGGTGTCGCGTTCAATCTTTTTAATGGATTGGCCGGTATTGGCAGCCAGAATTTCGTTCAACAGCTTTTTCATGCGGTTAATCTCAGCCGCCTGAATTTCGATATCCGTGGCCTGACCTTGCGCGCCACCCAAGGGTTGATGGATGAGAATACGGGAATGCGGCAGGGCCATCCGCTTGCCGGGCGTTCCAGATGATAGCAGAAACGCACCCATACTGGCAGCTTGACCAAGACAGATCGTGCAAACGTCGGCACGAATATGCTTCATGGTGTCATAAATGGCGAAACCAGCCGTGACTGAACCACCCGGACTGTTGATGTACAGCATGATATCTTTTTCCGGATTTTCGGAATCCAGCAACAGAAGCTGAGCCACAATCAAGTTGGCCACGTTATCGTCAATGGGGGTGCCCAAAAAGATGATCCGTTCCCTTAGCAGCCTTGAAAAGATATCAAAAGAGCGCTCGCCCCGGCTGGACTGTTCAATAACAACCGGAATATAGGCGGTGGGATCACTTTTGGGGGTGTACAACATCTCTTTGCCTCTTTCACTTCAGCACAATAGAATACTTCAATTTTAGACGATCTCATGGACAACTTAAAGCCAACAGTTGCATTAGCCTAATTCCGCTCATACCCCAAGAAATTTCCTCCGCAACAGGCGGAAAGAACCTTAAGTCAGCGTTTTGCCAAGAGAGTGCTTTTATTAAGTCTAATCTTCGTTATCTAAAACGTCAAACTCTTCGCCTTCAATGGCGGCCGCAACAGCCGTCGCTTCAGAAGATTTTGAGCTGTCCGTGGACTTGTTTTCTTCTTTAGCGGCGGTTTCCGGCACGAAATTGAACGAAACCCGCTCCAGCAGAAAGTCGACGATTTTCTGGCTCAGGATTTGATCAGACAACGCTTGGGCTGCAGCAAAGTTATTGCCCAGCATCCGCATAATCTGTTTTTCATCCACGCCACGCATGGCTGCCAGTTCGTTCACCGTTTGTGTAAACTCTTCATCGTTAACCTGCAAGCCTTCCTGTTTGGCCAATGCGCCAAATACCAAGCTGGTTTTAATGCGCTTGTGCGCTTCGTTGCGCAGGTTGTTCATGGTGGCGTCATGGCCTTCGGCATCCAGGAATTTTTCCCAGGAGAGCCCTTGGCTCTTTAGACGTTGCTGGACCTCTTCCACCAACAGCTTGGTTTCGCGATTAATCATCGCTTCCGGGATGTCTACTTCAGCTTTTTCAAGCAGCGCATCCACCACAGCCTTTTGTTTGCGGTAAGTGTTTTCCTGCTCTTCGCTTTGCTTCAGCAAGCGGCGAACTTCTTTTTTCAGTTGTTCCACAGTTTCAAACGGGCCGACTTTTTTAGCCGCTTCATCGGTCAATTCGGGAACCACTTTCTTGGAAATATCGTTGATCTTGACCTTGAACTCCGCTGGTTTCCCTGCCAAGTTGGCGTCATGGTAGTTTTGCGGGAAGGTCACGTTGATGCTGAACTCTTCACCGATTTTGTGGCCCACCAGTTGGTCGGCAAAGCCTTCAATAAAGTTGTTGTCGGTGAGATCCAGACGGTAATTCTTCGCAGTGCCGCCTTTAATTGGCTCTCCGTTCACGAAGCCGGAAAAATCAATATTCACGATGTCCGTCTTTTCAGAAGGACGATCCACCACCGGCTCCAGCGTCGTCAAACGCTCTACAATCGCCTGAAGTTCTTT
>DATNQC010000073.1:0-7100 GCA_036702885.1 Oculatellaceae cyanobacterium
TCCTTAGCCCGTGAGGGGCTTTTGAGATCCGCCGCCTGCAAATGGTAGTACTTGGCGACCGCATCCAGCACTTCCTCCAGTGAAATCCGCTTTTGATCAACAGGAACTCCCAGAACCGTCTGCGCAACCGCCAGATCCACCGGCGTTCGCGTCAGCATGCCGTATGCCACGACTTTATTCAGAGCGCCTTCCAGCTCCCGAATGTTATTCGGGTGCATCTCCGCCACATAAGCCAGCACATCCGGCGCAACATGGAAGTTTTCACGCTCGGCTTTCTTCTGCAGAATCGCTATCCGGGTTTCCAGATCTGGCGGCTGGATATCCGCAATCAACCCCCATTCAAAGCGGCTCCGCAAGCGATCTTCCAGGCGGGAGAGATGCTTGGGCGAACGGTCACTGGATAGAATAATCTGTCTGCCGGACTCGTGCAGGGTGTTGAAGGTGTGGAACATTTCTTCCTGCGTGCGGACCTTCCCTTCCAAAAACTGCACATCATCCACGATGAGAATATCGTTTTTGCGGTAGCGGTCCTGAAAACCCTTCATGTCCTTTTTGGCGAGCGCATTAATCATATCGTTCGTAAACTGCTCGGCAGTAACGTAACGGACCGTCAAATCCGCGTGATGCTGCAGCACGAAATGCCCAATAGCCTGCATCAGGTGGGTTTTTCCAAGCCCCACACCGCCATAGATAAACAGCGGGTTATAGCTTTGCGCAGGCGTTTCCGCCACAGCCAGGGCTGCCGCGTGACAAAAGCGGTTGTGCTGCCCAACCACAAAAGCCTCAAAGGTATAGCGCGGGTTTAGATTGCTGCGGGTTGTCCGGGGGGTCCACAAGCGTTGCGGCAACTCCCGGGATACCGGCAGTTCCGGCTCTTCCACCGTTTGGGCTTCTACCGTCAGCTTGACTTCAACGGGCCTGCCAAGCGCTTCAGAAAACGCCTCGCTCAGGGTTTTCCGGTAGCGCTTTATGATCTGCTCCTTGTTGAACTCGCTTTCAGCAACCAGCGTCACGCTTTTTTCGGAGACAGCATCCAGCCTCAGCGGACTAATCCACGTCTCAAAGCTCGGCTGGCTCATTTTGGCGCGCAGCGCATTCTGCACCGATTCCCAAACCGCAGTCTCTTCTTGTACGGACGGAGACACCAATGTCACCATTCGTTCCACCTTTGCAGGCCCTGTAGCCCACCCCATTGGGGCAGCCACACCAAACTCTAACCATTCCGGAATTCGCGAGGATGAAGAAGGAAGATCACGCCGAAACATTCCTGGAGCAGCAGGAAATCACCACAAAACCTGGACAATTTCCGCCAGCTCGATCAGCTTAGCATACCGGAAGGACGGACTGCGCCCCGCGTATCAAAGGTTTTACATAAAGATTTTTTGCAGTATACTCATTTCCCTCATTGACATGGAATAATATTCCAAAATCGCTCTAATGGGTTAACCATTGAAAAAACAAGCTTAACCCAAGTCCTAAGGAGATTCCCTCATCATGAAACGCACTTTGGAAGGAACCCAGCGTAAAAGACGCCGTGTCAGCGGTTTTCGCGCCAGAATGGCCACTCCGGGCGGTCGTCGCGTATTGAGCCGTCGTCGCGCTAAGGGTCGTCACCAAATCGCTCTGTAATCAACTTATCAGGACCTCCTGAAAAGCTGTTGCCGATTGTTGATAAGCTCGAGCAACCGAAATCGGAGTTTATGCAACCCATGAGAACTCTCATTGCGCAGCAACATGCTTTGTTTCTGTGCCATCAGCTTTTCGGGAGGTCTTTGTGCTGAAAAAAGTCAACCGGCTGAAATCCCGGAAGGATTTCAAAAAAGCCTTGGCCGGAAAACGGGTGTGCGCCAACGATTGCTTCGCCTTATATGGCCTTCCGGCCTTACCATCACCGGCAACCGCTTCTGGCAGACCACCGGAACCGAAAATCGGCTTTATCGTCAGCAAAAAAATACACAAACGGGCTGTCCGGCGTAATTTGATCCGTCGCCGGCTTCGGGAGCTGACCCGAAGGGTTTTGCTTGGTGAAGCCTGGGAACTTGCAAGACGCTTCCGCGTATTGGTTTTCATTGCCCGCTCTGGCAGTGTGGAAGCGGATTTCCAGACATTGAGCCGGCGAATGACACAATGTCTGGAACTCTTAAGAAAAACGGAAGATAGATGTTAAAACCGTTTGTTCTTGCTTTAATAAAGGCCTACCGGATGACGGCCCGGCTGAGGCAACAGTTTTTTCGCCCTTCCTGCCGGTTCTACCCAAGCTGTTCCGCTTACATGTATGAAGCCGTGGAACGATACGGGGTTTTAAAAGGTGGCTGGCTCGGCATCAGGAGACTCGGACGATGTCATCCACTCCATCCTGGCGGCGTCGATCCAGTTCCTCAAACACAAGATTAAACAGGAGAGCTTTCCGTGAACATTATCAACCAGGCCATGGTCTATCTGCTCAATACACTGCATAGTCTGGTGGGCAACTACGGGTTGGCCATCGTGCTGCTCACTGTCCTGATCCGGGTGGTGCTGTGGCCGCTGAACTCCTCCCAAACCCGCTCTATGCGAAAAATGCAGGAGCTACAGCCCAAGTTAAAAGCCCTGCAGGAAAAATACAAGGATAACCCGCAGAAAATGCAGGAAGCCTTGATGAAGTTCTATTCGGAGAACTCCTTTAACCCCATGGCTGGCTGCTTGCCCATGTTGGTACAGCTTCCGATTTTTATTGGTCTTTATGGCGCGCTCAGCAGCCCGCAATTTTTGGCGGAAACCGTGCACGAAAAATTCCTGTTCCTGCGTGGCCTTTCCTACACGCTACAATCCCATGCCGGCGAAGCCATGGACGGCACCTTCAACGTGAAAAAGGATGATTCGTTCTCCATCGATAAAACTGTCAAGCTCACCATGAATACAGGCGCAGTTCAGGAACACGAGGTAAAAGACGCCCAGCATGCGGTTCGTGCTTTCCCGCGGCCGTTAATGCCTGGCCAACCAGTGACACTGACCCTCGATTTTTCCAAACTGGGCTTGAGCGATGATTACAAAACGCTGGTTAAAGCGGCAGATGTGCTGGTGGTGAACAACAAAAGCCATGAGCTGGAACAGGTGCAGTTTGTTAATCAAAATGGTCGCCTGAAGCAGCAAATCAACACAGCGCCGGCCCAAGACCACATCAATATGGATGTCCTGCTGTTGATTCTACTCTACGGTGTGCTCACCCTGCTTTACCAAAAGGTGGTTACCCCAAAAGCCTCTCCATCCGCCAAGGATGACCCGACCGCAGCAGCCATGCAGTCCCCAATGATGAAATTGATGCCGCTGATGTTTGTGGTAATGATGTTCTTCATCCCCATTCCGGCAGGGGCGTTGATTTATCTGGTTGTGACCACGGCAATGATGTTCATTCAAACCCTCTGGGTCAATTTCTCAGAGGATCGCAAGGCAAAGGCAAACCCTGCCAAGCCTTCCAGTCAGGTGGTGGACATTAAAGCGGATCACGTCACCACCCCCAGATAAAAAGAGCGTTCTAGTATACCAATTAAAGAGGAAGCCTAATGGCTTCCTCTTTTTGTTATCTACAAACCCATTTTAGGACTTGCGAATGATCACATGCGTTGCCTTCGGTGTTGCTACCTGCTCAACACATTGATACCCCAAAGCCGGCAGATCCAGCCCTGCCCAAAGCGCCTCTCCGGAACCCAAAAAGACCGGTGCAATCGCCACATGCATTTCATCAATCAGTTTTGCCTGAAGATACTGCCGAATCGTCGCAACGCCACCGCCTAAACGAATGTCCAGCCCTTGAGCCGCCTGACGCGCCTGCTCCAGTGCCGACTCAATGCCATCCGTCACAAAGTAGAATGTTGTACCGCCTTCCATCACAATGGGCTCTCTCGGATGGTGGGTCAGAACAAAAACCGGCGTATGGTACGGCGGATTGTCACCCCACCAGCCTTTCCAATGTTCATCCAGCCAGGGACCGCGAACGGGGCCGAACATATTCCTTCCTAAAATCCATGCGCCAAGGTTCTCAAAACCCTGTGCCACAAAATCATCGTCAATTCCGGTTTCGCCCTCATCCTTCCCGAACAATGTCCTTTGTATGGTTCGTGTGGGAAACGCCCATTGATGCAATGCCTCGCCTCTAACCCCTAACGGACTTTCCAGGCTTTGATTCGGACCAGCCCCGTAACCATCGAGAGAAACACTGAAACAATTCACCCGTAGCTTGCTCATGCTGCAGCCTCATTCAATCATGACTTAGGTGCATATACACCATGGTAGTCATGATATATGAAGCACGCTGCTGGAGAAATCGTTTTCACAGATGTTTTTGGATGCGGGCTACATAAAATCCATCTGAAACGGGCGTGATGAGTGATTGGCGCTCCATTTCCAGGCTCGCATCAGTATGTTGCGCCAAAAATCGCTGAATCAACTCTCGATTTTCCGCAGGCAAAATACTACACGTGCTGTACACCAGCACACCGCCCGGTTTTAAACAGTAAAACCCTTTCTCCAGCAATGCCAGTTGCAGGGCCGTTGCCTCTTCCAACGAGGCAGGCTTTCTAAACTGCAGCAGAATTTCCGGATGGCGACGTAAGGTCCCGGAGCCTGAGCAGGGGGCGTCTACCAAGACACGGTCGTATAAATCATCCGTCGTCCATTGCAGCGCATCCGCTTGAACTGCCTGAACATTCGTCACGCCCAGACGCTGCAAATTTTCCGAAAGCAACCCCAATCGCTGTAGTTTTGGCTCAATTGCCGTTATTGTACCAGTATTTTCCATCAAGGCCGCCAGATGTGTTGTTTTGGAGCCTGGCGCCGCACACAGATCCAGAACCCGCTCGCCCGGATTCGGGCCTATATCGCGCGCAACCTGAATAGAAGCCGGGTCTTGCACGTAAAACCAGCCTTCGTCATACCCCGGCAAAGCCTGCACAGGACCACTCCAATCCGGAACGAGCAGTGCCTCAGCCAAGTCCGGTTGAACAACCTCCAAACGAAGCCCTTGCTGTTCAACCGCCTGCCGGAATGCTTCCAAGCTGCATTTCAGGGTATTCACACGCAAGGCCAACGGTGCTGGATGTTGCGCAGCCTCTGCCATATTGAGCACCTCGGATGACGCATAGGCTTTCAGCAGCATTTCACTCAAGGCTTCCGGCCAGCCATAGACCAATAGCAGATGTCGCACCGGCTCCGTTTCAAAATTCGGCACCGTAAAGCCTTCCCCCTCCAGGCGACGTTGAGCTTCTCGCAGCAAGGCATTAAGAAAACCAACGACTTTTGGGGGCAGTTTTAATAATCGCGCCAGTGAAACGGTTGTATCTAACGCGGCATAGGGGGGCACTTGTCGCAAACCATACAACTGGAACAATCCCATACGTAGTAAAACTCTTACTGCTGGCTGCAAAGACTTCAACTTGCGCTGACTCAACTGTAAAATCCAGTCATCCAGCCGACACCAATGCCGCAAGCAGCCCATCACCAACGCATGCACAAAGCCGCGCTCCTGAGCGGAAAGCGCCAAGCCCGCCACGCGCGCTTCTAACCCAGCATCCGCTTTTAAACGAGTTGCCCCGCTTTTTTCAAAGCAGAGCAACACATCAAACGCAATCCTGCGAATTTGCAACCCGTCGGGCTCCCGCCCCTTCTTCAATCCGACTGAACGATCCTGGGGCATCAATCCAGCCCTAACCGGGTCAACTGAGGGAACCTATTCTTCACGTCGGGAACCCAGCAAGCGGAGCACAAAATAAAGCAGCTGGATCAACGCGTACAGCGCCGCCGCCACATACGTAAACGCTGCAGCCGTCAGTACTTTCTTAGCGCCAGACATTTCATCAGCAGAGAGAAAATGCTGCGTTTCCAGCACTTTCAACGCCCGGCCACTGGCATCCAGTTCCACGGGCAGCGTTACAAAGTGAAACGCCACCGCGGTTCCATAGAGGGCTACGCCCAACCAGGCCAGCGTCCAACTCCATTGCGGCATCGCCTGACTCGTCGCCCCTAAGCCCAGCGCAATCACAATCAACCAGGGGCCCAAATTACTGCCGATATTCACCGCTGGAACCATGGCCGAACGCAACACCACCGGCACATACCCTTTGGCATGCTGAATGGCATGACCGCACTCGTGAGCAGCAATTGCCACACTGGCAACCGAGCTGCCGTGATACACATCGGGGGACAACCGCACGGCTTTAGCGGATGGATCATAGTGATCCGACAACTCGCCCTGAACCATTTCAACCTGAACATCCGAGAGGCCATGCTCGCTCAGGATGCGTTGGGCCACTTCGCGTCCGGTTGCCCGGCGTCCGGTCGGCACTTCAATGTAGCGCCCCACCGTATTTTTGACCCACATCTGAGGCACAAATACCAACACCATGCCCACCAGCATGACCAACATATAAGCGGGATCGTGGAAAAACATGTTCAAGTCCTCTTTAACACCCTATGGTCGTCATTCAGCCGTTGAACCTGGGAGTATTCCCGGTGTGATCCTGGTTTGCTCAAGTACAACAACCTTGATCTTCAGACAGAGATGCGAAACAGGGATAAAAGTTCCGCTTAAACAGGCTGTGGCGTTGGTTGAGTCTGAAAGCCACCCAGAACGCCAGACTTGAAACAACCCAGCGCCCAGTCCCTTGCAGGCATTTCCCGTTTCCCCGCCGGTTGCAGGGACGTCACTTCCAGCGGGCCGTCACCTGTCTGCACCAGGATACCTGTTTCAATAATAGCTAAAATATCACCCGGAAGCCCGGCTTTAATGGAATTTTTAGAATTACCGCTCCACTTCTGCGCCCGCAAAATCTTGATGCGCTCGCCCGGACCATTGTCACTGCGCAAGAACGTTGCGGCGCCAGGCGCCGGATTAAAGCCGCGAATCTTCCGATGCAAGATTTCAGCCGGTTCCGCCCAATTGAGCAGCGCATCTTCTTTAGCGCATTTGGGTGCATGCGTTGCCTGCTCATGCGACTGCACTTCCGGATGAACCGTGCCTTCCACCATGCCCACCAGCGTATTCACCAGCAACGGACCGACAGCTTCCGACAAGCGTTGGGTCAGCTCACCCATGGTTTCGTTCTCGCCAATCTGCACCACATGCT
>DATNQC010000084.1:0-4189 GCA_036702885.1 Oculatellaceae cyanobacterium
ATTCTTAGCCGCCAAAAGGATAATTGCTTCATGAGCGGCGGCCACCCGGATATTATGGTGTTCAACTCGCTGCAGACTCAAATAATGATAAAACTCCTGCTGCACTTCCCGCTCTAGTTGCAGACGCAGTTCTCGGAGTTCCGTCTCGTTAATCCTCTCTCCTTCAGCCAATTGCAGCCCCTTTAAGTCCCGCCAGGATCGGATCAACACCGCTTTTCTTACCCCACCGGGTTCTTGGCAAACGGCGGCAAAAGCCACTACTTCCACACCCTCTAACCCTGGCACAGGAACCGTTAACTTGGTTATGCAAGTAGGCAGGTCATACTGGCTAAAATAATCCAAAACGGCATCGAAGAAAGGATCTCCATAAGAAGCAAAATGCACTTTAGCCGTGCCGTCAGCCAAGCCCTCTTCATAGAGCTCCCTTGAAACGGTTAGCACAACGTCGGCAGGCACACCTGGTATTCCCGATATTTTCAAACCTTGACGGCCTTTTTGTTCGATAATTTCACAGCCCAAGGAACGTAAATGCTCCGATTCTACCAAGGTCGCCCAAATGTCTTCCAAAGTAACCGGTGACGAAATGCCGTTGGTCTCTTGATTCATCCTTTGATAAATCTCATACAATTCCTCGGCGCTGATCTCCATGCTTTCCGTACGTTGTCGTTGTGCCACCAGTCGTTCCCTGACTTTGACCTCCAATTCTTCCGGTGTCAAACTGCCTTCCGCCAACTGGCGAAAATCTTCCGGTTCCACCGGAAGCAGGGATATTTGCTGCGTCCCTACGATGAGATTAGCTTCTGAAAGCCTTTTTAGTAATCTATTGTATACTATTTCTTCCGCACTGCCGAGATAACAAAGGTTGAGCACATAGATACGCTGATGCTTTTGGCCAATACGGTCAATGCGACCAATCCGCTGCTCAATCTTCATGGGGTTCCAACCGAGATCATAATTAATTAACAAGTCAGCCGTCTGCAAGTTCAAGCCTTCCGCGGCCGCATCAGTACACACCAAAACATCAATCTCGCCCCGCAAAAAGCGCTCTTTCACTTCTTCACGTTCCAGCTTAATCAACTTGTCTTCGTATGGTGTGTAGTATCCAGCCTCCTGTCCCGAATAAACCCCCAACAGGATCCTCCGGTCGGCCCGGCGCAAGCGACGAACAATGTCCTGCAGCGTGTCAAAAAAGCGGGTAAAGATAACGGTCTGTTTAATACGCCCCGTTTTTCTGTCTTGTCTCCTGTCCAACTGCTCTAGCAGAACTTTCATTTTAGACGAATTAGCGGTTAGATCAGCCATGAAACTAATCATTTTACTTAGCTGGTCTCTTTCCCATTCTAAATCTTCTACAGAACGATTTTGTAACAGTGATTCAACTGCAACTTTATCGTCTTCACTTTCCTGATCAAACACAAACTCGGCTAGAGAAGTATCTTCCTCCATTTCCCGCTCTGACTGATGTTCGAGAGCTGCCTCTATCTTGGCCAGCCTGCGTTTCAGCGTTTCTCGCAAAGCATACAGACTAGAAGCGAACCGCAGCCGCAAGAAGCTAGCCAAAAAGCTGACTGCTTGCCGGTCCCCTTGCTGGCCAACACGTTTAGCCAACTCGTGACAATACTCTTCCAATTGTTTCGCTATTTGCCGTTCAAACTCGTTAAAGGTTATTTCCGGCAACGGCATAATATGTCTTATGGCCAGATTTTGTTGCAGTTGTCCCTTCTCACGGTAGACCTCCAAAAGCTTACGCGTATTACGAAACATTACGCGGGACAAGGGAGAAGCCATAAACATTAACCGCAGCATTAATCTGCGATCCCAACCCTTGGGCACATGTTTGTCTCTCAGCCAGCGGTTCACTGCCAACCGAATCCGGCTGTCAATGACATTTTCCCAAAGAAAATGCCACAGGAAAGGATCTTGAATTTGCACCGAGCCAATAGCTCGGCGTAACAATTCCCATTCATCTTCGTTAGGTTCATGGCCCTGAACTAACTCCCCGAGGATGCGGTAATATTCCAGCGTTACAGTAGGATCGTACTGAAAAGCGCCCACCCGGTTGGTTAAGGTCAGCAGATCCCAGGCTTCCACCGGGTGAATCTGCATAGGCGTAGCCGTGGCCAGCCATAAACAGCGGCTTTTTTCCCGCAGATATTCTCGGATCGCGATGTATAACTGCGCATATTCCGGCTGCACCGCCAAACCGGCGCTGGGATTCTGCCGCCGCGCCGCATGAGCTTCATCTATGAGGGCCACATCAAAAGGTTCTGCCGTAGCCAATTGCGCCCAACGCTCCCGGCGGGCAAGCAAACCAGTGGAAATGATGATAAGATTTTCCTCAAATAGGGAATCCCCCGCCCGTCGGTCCTCAAAGGGAAAGACATATTCGAAATTGACCCCTGGCACTGTACGCACAAGCCCGAAAGACATGAGTACTTTAGAGGCCATTTGTCGCTGCCACTGCTTGGTTAGAGACGCAGGGCAAGCAATCAAAACACGTTTGACCAGGCCAGAAAGAAAAAGGGAGCGTAGCGCCAAACCTGCTTCGATGGTTTTGCCAAGACCTACCTCATCGCATAGCAAATATGAATAAGGCCAACTTTCCACCAGCCGCCGTGCCACCACCGCTTGGTGCGGCCAGGGAGCCACCGGGGCCGTTTCCAAACCGACGTAGCGCCCTCCTGGCATTCTAGGTCCATACCGCAACACAGCAAACCGGAGCCTTTCTATAGCTGAAGGAGCTGGAGCCACCTCCCATGCTTTACCCGCAAAAGTCCCATCTACTTCCACCGGAGGATTGGCTCCCCTGGCGAGCACTATCAACCGCTGCCGCACGGCTTCCGGCAACGTCAGCACCTTCATGTGGGCGAAGCGGTTGTGCCACAGGTCTTCAAATTCCTGCTGGGCTTTTTCCACCCGCATTGCTTCCCGCCCACCATACCAGCTACAATGCAGAACAAAATTCTCTGCATTCAAGATAAAGGCAGTTTTGGACTCATTTAAAGCTCCGGCACCGTATATCTTGTCGCCAAACTCATCCTCAAAGATAAACCATTTCTCATGAACATAGCCATCGGATGTGTCCTCGAAAGAAAGGGGCTCGCCTGTGTCTTTATGAACCCTGAAGGCCACCCGCACCTCCAGATAACCATGGGCCACCATCCAGGCCAATAACGTTACCCCGTTTTGTACTTCCGCCGGCCAAGCCTCAGGCTCTTTCAGCTCCTCATTTAACAGCATGGCCAACCGCTGCCTGTCCCCTTCCAGGATCGCTTTCACATCGTGGGGATCCAAGTCCGCTCCGACGATGAGGCGCATTTTTCCCTTTCGCCCTACAAACGCGGAAAACCCTAAAGATGCCGCCGCCAGAGAACTGGAACGAAAATAACCGGCGACCCGGTCGTACTTAATGGATCTCTGCAGGGCAGGGATATAAAAATCATGGAGCATATCCACCGGCCGGCCATTAATTAAAGTAGCCGATGTCTTATAATCCATCTCCCAGGGATATCCACGTAGGCCCTTATCTTCCCTGTGATCAGCATTTAACCCGACCATGCCTTACCCCACCCGGACCTTCGAACTGGATTACTTCAGGCCAAACAGTAAAGCTTCCGCTTCTTTGCGCAACCCCTGATCTGCCGTAGCTGTAGCCCAGACAAACAGCAGATCTAAAATAACTTGTCGCTTGCCTTCACCATGCTGAAGCAAATAAGCCCTGGCTAAAGGCACATCCCCTTCGCGGTAGGCCATGATTAGCCCATGCAGCACATCCCATTCCGTTTGCGGATGCTCCAAGCGCTTTTTATTGCGTTCCTCAGGCAACGCCAAGCGCAGCTTGGAACCGCGACGCAGCAGAGGGGCGTGATAACCAACCTCTTCCGCATCGGTGTGCCTTACCCGCCTGCCTTGCGTTTCATTATTAATCCCGATCATCCGGCCGACAGCATTGTAACCCGCCACCTTGGTTTCCAGGCTGATATTTAGAGACCTGGACAAGTTCAAAGCTTCATCATAGGGAAACTCACCTAGGCCGAAAATGCCATATAAGGTTAATGCCATAGCCGCTTCCGGATGCAAATCCTCAACCCGTAAGCGTCCTTGCGTAAACCTGGCTACTTTAAACTGGGCCACCACGACACTGGCTTCCGTCATGGCCCGGAGAGGACTGACTTGTTCATCTCCATCC
>DATNQC010000085.1:0-4133 GCA_036702885.1 Oculatellaceae cyanobacterium
TCTCTGACCTGCAACCGCACGGATGATATCCGGAACGCATTGCGGTTTGTGTATGAACGCTTAAAGCCGGATGGGAAATTTATCGGTATCGATTGGTTTTCCACCCAGCATTCGGATTACGGCAAGGCGGAATTGCTAGACCCTTACACCAGCGCCAACCTGTCTGAAGGACATTTGGCTAATACCGGCATTATCCATTTTTCAGATCGCGCGCATCTCGAAGATTTATTTTCGGATTTTCGTTTGGAAGTGCTGGAGCATAAAACGGTCAAACGGGAGCTTCCGGAAGACGGCTTTGTGCTGGCAACATGGCATTTGGTGGTAAGTAAACGGTAAGTCGTATGAGTCGGATCTTAATTGTTGCGGCGCATCCGGATGATGAAATTCTGGGCTGTGGGGCCACCATTCTGAAGCGGATTCAGGCGGGCGATGAGGTGGCTTCGCTGGTGTTGGGAGAAGGCGTGACGTCTCGCTATAACCGTCGAGGTGAAGCGCCTCCTGAAGAATTAGCCGCATTGCGCAAAGCTAACGAGCAAGTGGCGGCGTATTGCGGATTTGTGAAACATTGGTTGCTCGATTTCCCCGATAATCGCTTTGATTCGGTTGATTTTCTGGACTTGGTCAAGGCGGTGGAGCATGTTAAACGTGAGGTCCAACCGGACATTATTTACACGCATTTTGAGCATGATCTGAATCTGGATCACCGTCTGACCTTTCAGGCAGTCTTGACGGCTTGTCGTCCCAAGCCAGGGGAAACGTTGCGGGAAATCTACTCATTTGAAACGCCTTCTTCCAGTGAGTGGGTTTCCCCCTTCTCCGGCGATAACGTCTTTCGTCCCAATGTGTTTGTGAATGTGAAAGAAACGCTGGAGCGGAAGATTGAAGCCATGCGCTTTTATGATTCGGAGCTGGCGCCCTATCCGCATCCGCGTTCACCGGAAGCGCTGAGGACGATTGCAAAACGCTGGGGCGTTGCTTGCGGTCAACCGGCGGCGGAAGCGTTTATTCTGATTCGGAAAATCGGTTGATTCTAGTTGTGTGACAGGACAGGCAAAACGCAAAAGGCGCAATGCAAAGGTTACTTTTCACTCAGGAAGGGGTAGGTCATCAAACAAGGAAAGCTGTTGGTGGACTTGTCGGAAGTTCTTCCGATGCAAGGGTGTGATGCCTAATTTCCGGATGCCTTCTAGGTGGGCGGGGGTGGCGTAGCCCATGTTGTTGTGCCAGTCGTAGCCTGGGTATTGTTCCGCCAACTTCCGAATCATGCTGTCCCTGGCTTCTTTGGCGATGATTGATGCGGCGGCGATGGCCGCAGAACAACCGTCCCCTTTTACAATGGCCAATTGCCGGGTTTTGCAGATGTCTGGAATCGTGGCCCGTCCATCCAAGAGCAGGAAACATTCTTCCGGCTGCACTGCTTCGGCTTGTGTGCAAAGTTGATCAAAAGCCCGATAAAGCGCCAGAAGGGACGCATAATGCACGTTGAGATCGTCCACTTCCTCCTTGGTGGTTATGCCGACGCCGACCAGGCAAAACGTCCGGATGCCTTCCGCCAGTTCCGCCCGGATGGGGTGCGGGAGCTTTTTGGAATCATCCAGCCATTTGAGAAGTTGCTTATGCTCGCGTGTAAGCGTTGGTGGAATCCAGACCGCGCCGCCAACGACGCCTGCAATCAGGCTGCCGCGACCGACTTCATCCAGCCCCACCAGCCGGTAATGCTCGCCTTTTTCCGCCAGAATGGCCATATCATGCCGGAGTAAGGCGGATAATTTGCTTTTTCGGGTTAAACCCGGTTTTTTAGGGCTTGCTGTAGGCATGCTCTAAGGTAATCCTTCCCAAACGGGCATGGCGAAATTCGGTAAGCACAGCCTGTGCTGCCCGCAGGGTATCCAGACTGTCTCCGCCCAGCTTGTAGTGGCGGACCTGGGAGATGGTTTCAAGGGACAGCGCATCTTCCGGGGCAAGTTTGAAGTACTGGTGCAATAGGCCCGGATACAGTATTTCAATGCGGGCCAGTAAGAAGCGGGCGATTTCTTCCTCATCAAATGCCGCATCTCCGACTGAACTGACCGTTGCAAGCAGCGATCCTGCCTCTTCGGAATCCAATCGGGGTGGAATGATGCCGGGGGAGTCTAATAGTTCAATATCCGGATGAATACGCACCCACTGCGTTTGGCGGGTGACCCCAGCGCGGTGACCTGTTTGTGCTTTCTTTCTGCCGACAATGCTGTTGATGAGCGTGGATTTACCCACGTTTGGCATCCCAGCAACCAGAACCCGGAGGGGGCGACGCTTGCGGCCGCGCGCCTCCAGCTTTTGCAAGCAGGCCTCCCCCAAAGCGAGCACTTCCTGAATGAGGCGCTGTTTCCCCTGTGCACCTTTGGCATCGTACAGCATGGCATGCTGGTTGTCTCGGGTTAAGTGAGCCTGCCAAGCCTTGTTTTGCGCCGGTTCGGCAAGATCGCTCTTGTTCAGGACAATCAGCGTTGGCTTATTGCGAATCTGATTTTCCAAACGAGGATTGGTGGACGCCTTGGGAATGCGGGCGTCCAGGACTTCCACTACCACGTCCACCAGCTTGAGCAGTTCTTTCAGCTGGCGTTCGTGCTTGGCGATATGGCCGGGGTACCATTGAATACCGGGTTGCATGGGGATGCTCTTTCAAAACAAAAGCGAAGGGGCAACTCCTTCGCTTTTGAGTGTAAACCAAATCGGCTGAGTGCGACTACCTGACGGAGGTTTTTTCGCGGATACGAGCCGCTTTACCAGTACGGCTACGAAGGTAGTAGAGTTTGGCGCGACGAACGTCGCCACGACGCAGCACTTTGATGCTTTCCACTTTGGGGGAGTGCAGCAGGAAGACCCGCTCCACGCCAACACCTTGAAAAACGCGACGAACCGTTACGGTTTTGCTGACGCCGGAGCCGGACAACTTGATGACAACGCCTTCATAACCTTGCAGACGTTCTTTGTTCCCTTCGATGATCCGCACCATGACTTTTACGGTATCACCGGGGTGCAGCTCGGGAAGATCCGACTTCAGGTATTCTTTTTCGATTTCTTTAACCAAATCCGTCATGGAAAGATTCCTTTATATAAAGGTTGGTGGGTGGACAACTTGATTGCGGACGCAAACACCTTGCAAGCCGGGTGTCTGGAAGAAATGAAAAGACAGCTTCCCAGCTTAGTTCCAGTACTGTATTGCAAACCTACCGGGTTCGTCAAGGATGGACATGCGGGCGGGTATATCAATGTGATGTATTTATAAAACCGTATATTTATACAGCCACTACAGATGTGCTTTGCCTATAGTGGAAACCTACGTTGGTTGAATCAATTCGCAGAACCTCGGCTCCGGGGTTCTTTTCTTTAAGTCAGGCATGCTGACTTCCCTTTCCATTGAGAGTTCAATGAAAAGGGCTTCCTTGAATCTAGTGCCCTGCACCCTCCAGGGAAGGCGACTGCTCCGGTTTTTTAATGAAAATCAGCACCACCGCACTGGCGAGTAAGGCGGCTCCCATAAACAGGAAACAGTCGTTAAAGGCCATCACGTAGGATTGTTGGCGTACTAGTCCATCAATAACCTGGACGGCTTGTTCCTGAGCTGTGTAAGGATCACTTCCCCGGCTGATCAATGCCTGGGTCAGTTGATTCAAACGCTCCTGGGTGTCAAGGTTATACAGGGAAATGGCTTCTCCGAGCCGGTTGGAATGGAAGTTTTCCCGAATGGTGAGCAAGGTGGCAAGCACTGCAATACCAATGGAACCGCCGAGATTTCGCATCATGTTGAATAAAGAGGAGCCACTGCCGCTGTCTTTACCGGGAGGGATGTCCGCGCTAATCAATGTGGTCAAGGGGGCGAAGATCAAGGGTTGCCCCACGGCACGGATGAGTTGGGAAAACCGGATATGTTCAATGGGCGTATCCGTGATAAGGGTTGAGTTCATCCAGCAACTGGTGGCAAAACAGGCGATGCCCACGGCAACCAGGAAGCGGGGATCAAAGCGTTTTAAAAGGAGCGGCGTTAGCGGAATGATGAATAATTGCGGAATCCCTAGCCACATAATGACTTCACCAATTTGAAGCGCGTTGAAATCCTGAATTTGAGCGAGATAAAGCGGCAGGATATAGAT